>JADMIJ010000003.1 GCA_015478655.1 Acidimicrobiales bacterium
GGCTACTGGCTGGTGGCCTCCGACGGCGGCATCTTCAGCTTCGGCGACGCCGGCTTCCACGGGTCGACCGGCGCAATCCGGCTCAACAAGCCCGTGGTCGGCATGGCGGCGACGCCCGACGGAGGGGGTTACTGGCTGGTGGCCTCCGACGGCGGCATCTTCAGCTTCGGGAACGCCCGCTTCTTCGGCTCGACCGGCTCGATTGCGTTGACCCGTCCGGTGGTGGGTATGGCCTCCACCTGACCGGGAGCGCTCAGCTGTTCGCACGACGCTGCGGGCGGCGATGCCGGGGCGATGCCGGGGGTGGGGACCACGACATGACGGGACCGGCCTGTGTAGGGTGGTGACCGCCTGCTCCCGAGCGCAGAAATCCCGGGAGATCTGGTCTCGGTGTTGCCGATGAGGTGCCGATTCGGAAGGTGGGATTGATGAGACGAGTCCTTGGTATCGCGTTGCTCGCCGCCGTGCTTGCTACAGGGTCCGCGTTGGGCGGCTCGGCGGTGGCCGGCACCGCGGGGGCGGCATCGCCCCGGCTGGGTGTGGTCCCGGGGACCTGGGCCATCGTGGCCTCGCCCAACACCGCCCAGAACCTCAACACGCTCAATGGCGTGTCGTGCCTCACCTCGTCGTTCTGCATGTCGGTGGGCAACGCCGGTACCACCAACCCCGGCCAGGCGTTGATCCAGCAGTGGAACGGGACGTCGTGGACCATCCTGGCTAGCCCCACCGTGACCGGATCCACTGCCTCCACGCTCATCGGTGTGTCGTGCGTGACCACCAGCTATTGCGTGGCCGTCGGCTTTGCCACCGTCTCCGGAACGGCGCAGACGCTGGTCGAGCAGTGGAACGGGATGGCCTGGTCGGTGGTGACCAGCCCGGACACGTCCACCAGCATCCCCAACCTCCTCACCGCGGTGAGCTGCACCGGCCTGACCGTGTGCACCGCCGTCGGCACCGCCAACAACAAGTCCTTGGCCCTGCAGTGGAACGGGGCGACCTGGGCCATCGTCCCCACCGCCACCCCGTCGCCGACCAGCGTCGACTTCCTCAGCGGTGTGGCCTGCAAGAGCGCGTCCTGGTGCTACGCGGTGGGCCACACCTCGGCTGGCGGTCCGGTCCAGCCGTTGGCCGAACTGTGGAACGGGGCGACCTGGGCCGTGGTCGCGACCCCGAACCCGACCGGGGGCGGTGGCCTCAGCGGTGTCGCCTGCCCGAGCGCCACCTTCTGCGTGGCCGTGGGACAGGGGAACGCGCCGCTGGCCAACCTCATCGAACAGTGGAACGGCACGGCGTGGACCATCGCCACCGGTCCCACCAGCACCATGGGCACCGGGCTCGTCGACGTCTCCTGCGTCGGGCCCAGCTCGTGCGTGGCGGTGGGCGTGTCCCTGCCCGTGGTCGGGTCTCTCACCGAGGCGCTGGCGTGGAACGGCGCCACCTGGGTGGCGCAGACCACACCCAATCCCCCCGTCACTCCGGTGGCCACGGATCAGGCCGCGTTGAACGGCGTGTCCTGTGTCGGTGGCCAGTCGTGCTGGGCGGTCGGGTCGGCAGTCCCCGACACGACGCTCACCGGCCACAACACCCTCGTCGAGTCGGCACCGATCATGCGTCCCGGCTACCGCTTCGTGGCCAGCGACGGCGGGGTCTTCGACTTCGGGGGTGCCGTGTTCTTCGGCTCGACCGGCGGCATGACCCTCAACAAGCCGGTGGTGGGCATGGCCGTCAGTCCAGACGGCGGCGGTTACTGGCTGGTGGCCTCCGACGGCGGCATCTTCACTTTTGGTGATGCCGCCTTCTACGGATCGACGGGCAGCCTCACCCTCAACAAGCCCATCGTGGGCATGGCCGGCACGCCGGACGGCGGCGGCTACTGGCTGGTGGCCTCCGACGGCGGCATCTTCACCTTCGGCGATGCCAGCTTCTTCGGATCAACTGGCGCCATCGCCCTCAACAAGCCCATCGTGGGCATGGCCGCCACGCCGGACGGCCAGGGCTACTGGCTGGTGGCCTCCGACGGCGGCATCTTCACCTTCGGGAGCGCCCTGTTCCATGGCTCGACCGGCTCCCTCATACTCAACAAGCCCATCGTGGGCATGGCGACCACCCCGGACGGCCAGGGCTACTGGCTGGTGGCCTCCGACGGCGGCGTCTTCACCTTCGGGAGTGCCGTCTTCCATGGCTCAGCGGGCGCGCTCCCCCTCAACAAGCCCGTCGTGGGCATGGCCGCCACCCCGGACGGCGGCGGCTACTGGCTGGTGGCCTCTGACGGCGGCGTCTTCAGCTACGGGAACGCGGTGTTCCAGGGATCTACCGGCAACCTCAAGCTCAACAAGCCGATCGTGGGCATGACCGCTTAAAATAGTCGGCCGCGCTGCTGTTCACGCCGCCCCATGGCGGCGCTCATTCCGGGGCGCGGTCGGTCGAGGCTTGGCCGTGACGAGGGGGTGGTCCTGCCCACAGGATCTAAGCTGGTCCGATCATGTCCGCCGGAGAGATTGCCGTTCTCGTCGCCAGTGTGGCCTGCGCCGTGGCCGTGCTCGGGGTGCTGATCGCCCTGCGCTCCCTGCGCCGGGAGGTCCGCGCCCTCGGTCGGCTGGCCGACCAGCTCACCAGCCAGACGGTTCCGTTGGTGGCGGACGCCCACCGGGTGGTCGACCAGGCCGCCACCGAGATGGAGCGGGTCGGGGCGGTGCTGGACTCGACCGAGTCGGTCCATGCCACGGTGGACTCGGCGTCGAAACTGGCCTATCGGGCGTTCGCCAATCCGGTGGTCAAGGTCCTGGCCGTGCGGGCCGGAGCCGCCTCGGGCATCCGCCGGCTGGTGCCCGGCTCGGAGGGAGGCGAGGCGCGAACTCCCCGCCGGAACGGCTCGCCGCGCCACGGAAACGGCAGCCGCTAGCCCATGCCCAAACGGACATTCTGGCTTGTCACCGGGGCCGTCATCGGTGCCGGCTCCTCATTGTGGGCGGAGCGAAAGGTTCGCAGCACCGTGGCGCAGGCCACGGCCAAGTTGCAGCCTGACGCCCTGGTAGCCGAAGTGGGCCGGTCGGCCCGACAGGTGGCGGGGAGCGCGGCCGATCGGGTGCGCGACGCGGTGTCGCTCGGACGCGACGAGATGCAGCGCCGGGAGGAAGAGCTCTGGGCCGATCTAGCCGCCCAGGGAGTCGAGGCGGTGCCGCCGGTGACGGCACCGCCGGTGACGGCACCGCCTGTGGTCGCTGCGTCGACGGCGCCGCACGTGCCGCCCGGGGACCGAAACCCCGGGGCTGTCGGGCGGTCGATCACGCGGCCGATCAGGCGGTCGAAGCGGGCTCCGGCCCGATCGGCGGCCGGCCAGGACAACGAGGATGGTCGGTCGTGACCTCCGGCTCGGCGCCCGACGCCCATCAGCTTCGCGCCGCCTTCATCGACTTCTTCGCCGAGCGCGGCCATGCGGTGGTCCCGTCGGCCAGCCTCATCCCCCACGACCCGACGGTGCTGTTCACCATCGCCGGCATGGTGCCGTTCAAAACCTTCTTCGTGGGGGACGAGGTGCCGCCGTGGCCCCGGGCGACATCCGTGCAGAAGTGCTTCCGGACCGTGGACATCGACGTGGTCGGCACCACGCTGCGCCACTGCACCTTCTTCGAGATGCTCGGCAACTTCAGCTTCGGCGACTACTTCAAGTCCGAGGCCATCCCCTTCTCCTGGCAGTTGCTGACCGAGGTCCTCGGCATTGACGCCGAACGTCTGTGGGTCACGGTGCACGAGACGGATGACGAGGCCGAACAGATCTGGCGTGATTCGGTGGGCGTCCCGGGCCAACGCATCCAACGGTTGGGCGAGGACAATTTCTGGAAGATGGGGGACACCGGGCCCTGCGGGCCGAGCTCCGAGCTCTTCTTCGACAAGGGTGCTGCCTTGGGTGAGGAGGGCGGGCCCGCCTTCGGGGGCTCCGAGAGGTTCGTGGAGATCTGGAACCTGGTCTTCATGCAGTATGACCGCCACCAGGACGGCACCACCGTCGACCTGCCTCGGCCCAGCATCGACACGGGCGCCGGCCTCGAGCGCATCCTCCCGGTGCTCCAGGGCGTCGACTCCATCTTCGCCACCGATCTCTTCGCGCCGTTGATCGACGTCGCCCAGTCGATCACCGGCCGGGCCTACGGCGAGGACGAAGCCGTCGACGTCGGTCTGCGGGTCCTGGCCGACCACGGCAGGGCCATGTCCATGCTGGTGGCCGACGGCGTGCTCCCGGCCAACGAGGGGAGGGGCTATGTGTTGCGCCGGTTGATCCGGCGGGCCGTGCGCCGCACCCGCCAACTCGGGGTCGACGCCCTGGTCACCCCCAGGCTGGTCGATGCCGCCATCGGCGTGCTGGGCGCCCCCTACCCGGCCCTGGCCGAACAGCACGGTCTCATCACCGACGTGGTGGTTCGCGAGGAGGAGGGCTTCCTACGCACCCTGGCCACCGGGACCAGCATCCTGGAGGAGCAGTTGGCCTCAGGGGCGGGGTCGGTCTCCGGCGACGTGGCCTTCCTGCTCCACGACACCTACGGGTTCCCGGTCGAGCTCACCAAGGAGATCGCCGACGAGGCCGGGGTGGAGGTCGACCTCGAGGGATTCGAGGAGGCCATGGATCGACAGCGCAGCCAGGCCAGGGCTGCAGCCCGCGCCGGGAAGGCGGTGGCCGGCGAGGAGGCGTACCGGTCGGTCCTCGATGCGGAGCGCCAGACCGTCTTCGTCGGGCAACGCCCCGACGGCTACTCGGCGCCGGCCCGGGTGGTGGCCGTCCTGGCCGACCTCGATCCCGGACACGTCGGCGAGGCGGAGATCTTCCTCGACCGCACCCCGTTCTACGCCGAGGGAGGAGGTCAGGTCGGGGACACCGGGACCATCGTCACCGAGACCGGGACCGCACTGGTCTATGACACGGTGGCACCGCTTCCGGGACTGACCTCGCACCGTGCCCGCGTGACCGGCGAGCTCTTCGTCGGCCAGGACGCCCTGGCCACCATCGACGGTGTCCGCCGCGATGCGCTTCGCCGGAACCACACGGGCACCCACCTCCTGCATGCGTCCCTGCGCCGGGTGCTGGGGGACCATGTGCGCCAGCAGAGCTCGCTGGTCGCCCCTGACCACCTGCGGTTCGACTTCAGTCACCCGAGCGGCCTGGCTGCAGAGGAGCTGTCCGCCGTGGTCTCCCTGGCCAACGAGGACGTGCTGTCCGACGCCGAGGTCACCGTGGTGGAGACGACCAAGGCCGAGTCGGAGGCCATGGGGGCGCTGGCCTTCTTCGGGGACAAGTACGGCGAGCAGGTCCGGGTGGTGCGGGCCGGCCCGCACTCCATCGAGTTGTGCGGCGGGACCCACGTGGGGGCGTTGGGCATGATCGGCCCGATCTCGGTGGTGTCCGAGTCCGCCATCGGCTCGAACAAGCGGCGGATCGAGGCCGTGACCGGGACGAGCGCGCTGGACCGGATCCTGGCCCGGGAGGGGATCCTGAGCGAGGCCGCCTCCCTGCTGCGCACCGAGCCCGAGCATGTGCCCGAGGCCATCGACCGGCTCCTCGAGCGCCAGCGCGCCGCTGAGAAGTCGCTCGAGCAGGCCCGTGGTCGCGAGCTGCAGTCTGAGGCCGCCAGCCTGGCCGCCACGGCGTTGGGCGGGGTGGTGGTGGCCCGGCGAGACGGCCTGTCACCCGACCTCCTCCGGAATCTGGCCCAGAGCGCTCGCACCGCGGCCGGGCTCCGGGCCGTGGTGTTGGGCGGGAGCCCCGACGGCCACAAGGCCGCGGTGGCGGTGTCGGCCGAACGCAATGGCGGTCGGGGCGAGGGCGGGGCCCAGGTGGATGCCGGGGATCTGGTCAAACAGATCGCGCCGCTGCTGGGCGGCGGCGGGGGAGGCTCGCCGGAGATGGCGCTGGCGGGCAGCAACGACCCGAGCGGCATCGACCGGGCTCTGGACGAGGCGCGTCGGGTCCTCAGTGGCGACTGACCGGCGATGACGGGCCATGCCCCGACTCGCCGGGGTCGTGCGCTCGGTGTCGATCTGGGATCCCGCCGCATCGGGATCGCCGTCACCGACTCCGCCGGCACCATGGCGCTGCCCCGGACGACACTGGTTCGCACCGGCGACATCGAGGGCGATCGCAGACGGCTCGTCGAGATGGCCGTCGACGACGGGGTGGTGGTCGTGGTGGTGGGCCTTCCTCTCTCCCTTGACGGGTCGAGGGGTCGCGCCGCCATGGCGGCGGTCGAGGAGGCGTCCGCCCTGCGCGGACTACTCGAACCCCGGGGCATCGAGGTCGAGCTGTTCGACGAGCGCCTCACCACCGTCACCGCTCATCGGGCCCTGGCCGCCGGCGGGTCCGACGAGCGCGGCAGGCGCCAGATCGTGGACCAGGCCGCGGCCGCGGTGATGCTGTCGGCCTGGCTCGAGTCGGGCGGAGCCCGGCCATGACCGGGGGCGTGCCTGACGGGCCACGGTCAGATCCAGCCACGGAGCCGGGCACAGAGCCGGCAACTGGGCTGGCCACCGAGGCTCCCAGTGGGGGCCGGTCCCATGGCGAGGGCACCGAGCCGGCCGGCGTGGCGCCGAGTGGTCGACGATGGCTCCGTCATCCGTGGCGGATCGCCGCCCTGGTCTTCCTCCTGCTCGGCCTCGGGGTCATCGTTGGCGGGTATCTGTGGGTCGACAGCCAGGCCAATCCCTCCGGGCCCCCGGGGGCGCAGGTCATCGTGACCGTCGGACCGGGCTCCGGTGTGAACCAGCTGGCGGGCACGCTCGCCTCCAAGGGAGTCATCGGGAGCTCACTGGCCTATCGCATCTGGAGCCAGGTCCACCGCGTTCCCGGGGTGCAGGCCGGTGCCTATGCCTTCAACAAGAACACGAGCTTCAGCGCCGTCGACAACGTGATCTCGGCCGGCCCCAACGTCTTCCCGGTCGTGGTGCCCCCGGGGTTCACCGTGGCGGAGGTGGCCCAGCGGGTGGGCCAGCTGCCCGGCCATTCCGCGGCCGGGTTCAGCGCCGTGGCCACCGGTGGGGCCCTGCACTCGCCGTGGCAGCCCGCGGGCTCGAACAACCTCGACGGCCTGCTCGGCACCGGGACCTACGTCATCGTCCCCGGCGAATCGGACTCGCAGCTGCTGACCAAGATGATCGATCGGTTCGACGCCGAAGCAGGCGCCTTGGGACTGGCCTCGGGCTCGGCCCAGCTGGGCCTGACGCCCTACCAGGTCATCACCGTCGCCTCCATCGTGCAGAAGGAGGGCGTGATCGCCAAAAACCTGGGCCCGGTGGCCCGGGTCGTCCTCAATCGTCTCCAGCGCGACATGCCACTGCAGATGGACTCGACGGTGCTGTACAGCGAGGGCCGTGACGGTGGTCCGGTGACGACCAAAGACCTCCAACTGGTGTCGCCTTACAACACCTACCTGAACAAGGGCCTGACCCCGACGCCGATCTGCTTTCCCTCGCGAGCGTCGCTCCAGGCCGCCCTCAACCCGCCCGCGGGGACCTGGCTGTACTTCGTGGTCGTCCAGTCCGACGGCACCGAAGCGTTCGCGGACACCTTTTCCCAACAGCAGTCAAACGAGGCCTTGGCCAAGCAGCGCGGCCTGGCCTGATCGAGAGGCCAGACTGTCGTGATGCCGATCAGCGCCGGTTCGTCGCCAGCCGTCCCGCTGTCGGCGGCCACCGCGGTGGTCGGTGTGATCGGAGATCCGGTCGCCCACTCCCTCTCGCCCCTTCTGCACAACACTGCGTTCGCCGAGCTTGGGCTCGACTGGGTGTCGGTGGGATTTCGGGTGGCGGCCGGACACGCCGGAGAGGCCATGACCGGTGCCCGGGCCTTGGGCGTCCGAGGCCTTTCGGTCACCATGCCCCACAAGGACGCGGTGGCCGCTCTGGTCGAGAGGCGGTCGGCCCTGGCCGAGCGGGTGGGTGCCGTGAACTGTGTCGTCTTGGGCGCGGGTCCGTCGTGGGGTGACAGCACCGACGGCCCTGGATTGGTGGCCGCGCTGCGCCGCGGCGACCACTTCGACCCGGACGGGCGGCGCTGCCTGGTCGTGGGGGCGGGCGGTGCGGCCCGGGCGGTCATCGTCGGCTTGGCCGACGCCGGGGCCGGCGAGGTGGTGGTGGTCAACCGTTCGGCCGACCGCGGGGCCCGGGCCGCCGCACTGGCCGGCCCCGTCGGGAGAGTGGGCGAGCCCGGAGACGCCACCCGCTGCGATCTGGTGGTCAACGCCACTCCACTCGGCATGGGTGCGAACCGCGAGGCGGAACCTCCCGAGTGGCCGATCGACCCTGCTCTGCTGGTGAAAGGCCAGTGCGTGGTGGACCTGGTGTACGACCCCCCGGTGAGCCCGTGGCTGGCCGCGGCCCGCCGGCGCGGGGCCGACACGTCCAACGGGCTCGGGATGCTGGTCCACCAGGCCGCGCTGCAGGTGGGCCTGTGGACGGGACAGGATCCGCCGGTGGAAGCCATGTGGCGGGCGGTGAGCGGGCCCGGCTCCGCGGAGGCCCCCTCGTAGCCAGCGCGGGAAGCGGCCATGGGGAGGCGGGTAACCTGGTGGCCCGGAGCACCTTGGTGAACTATGCCCCAGCAACCATCGCCACCCGGCCGCGGCACGTCTCTGCCCGCTTCGATCTGGTGCTGCTGGCGAGCACCATGGTCCTGGCCGTGGGCGGGGTCATCATCATCTACTCCGCCACCAGGGGCAACCTGTCCCTGGCCCGCCTCGATCCCCACTACTACCTCAAGCGCCAGGCCGTCTTCGTGGTCCTCGGAGTGGTGGTGATGGCGGCCGTGGCGCTGTTCGACTACCGGCGCCTCGAGCAGATCAGCACCGTGCTCTACGTAGCCATCCTCGTGGGCCTGCTCGGCGTGCTGGCGCTGGGGTCGAGCTCGCAGGGCTCCCAGCGCTGGTTCTCGGTGGGGGGCCAACAGCTGCAGCCCTCGGAGTTCGCCACCGTGGTCCTGATCATCGCCATCGCCACCTACTGCTCGCGACGGCCGGACGGCCTCGACTTCCGCGACATGGTCCGGGTGGTGCTGCTGGCCGCCGTGCCGATCCTGTTGGTCATCAAGCAGCCCGACCTCGGGACTGGCATCGTGATGATGGTGATCCTGATGGTGATGTTGGCCGCGGCCGGCATCCCCGGCCGCTATCTGGTGCTCCTCATTGTCGGAGCGGTGCTGCTGGTCATCCTTGCCATCAACGTGGGGTTGGTGAAGCACTACCAGATCGACCGCCTGACCAGTTTCATCTCTCCCAACGGCGCCAGTCAGAACGCCATCTACAACGTGACCCAGGCCAAGGAAGCCATCGCCGTGGGGGGTGTGTTCGGCCAGGGACTGTTTCACGGTGCCCTCACCAACCTGGCCTATGTACCCGAGCAGAAGACCGATTTCATCTTCTCCGCCGTCGGTGAGCAACTCGGGTTCGTCGGGGCGGGGGTGCTCCTCATGGTCTATGGCGTCGTGGCCTGGCGGGTGCTCCGGACGGCCCAACTGGCCCGGGACAACTTCGGCCGCCTGCTCTGCTCGGGGGTCTTCGCCCTGCTGGTCTTCTCCATTTTCGAGAACGTGGGCATGAACATGGGGATCATGCCGGTGGCCGGGATCCCGTTGCCCTTCCTCTCCTACGGAGGTTCGTCGGTCGTGGTCTTCTTCGCCGCCATCGGGCTGACCCTCAGTGTCAACGCACGGAGCGTCCGGTGACCGACCCCCGTGGCGGGCACGTGGCGGTGCCGGACCCCGTGCTATCGGATGCAGCGGACCCGCCGGTGGATGCGCCGCTGGGCGCGCCGGTTCAGGCCGAGCCCGCGGGCGCAGAGACTCCGTCACCGGTGAGCGACGGACCCGCGGAAGCGCAGGAGGCGACCGCCGACGCCGTGGCCCCCGACCCGCAGCTGTCCCGGTTCTCGATGGCGCTGGTCTCCGCTGTCTCGGTCGACCTTCCCAATCAGCATCCGACGGTGGTCCTCCGCGAGTCCGAGTCGCCCCGGCGCCAGCTGTCCTTCTCCGTGGGATTGCCGGAGGCGGTGGCCCTCTCCCACGCCATGCGCAGGATTCCGACCCCCCGGCCACTGACCCCCGAGCTCCTCAGCGGGATCCTGCAGTCCTTCGACGTCGACGTGGTCGCCGTCCGCCTCGTCGGGCGGCAGGGCTCGATCTACTTCGCCGAACTGGATCTGCAGGGCCGGAGCGGACGATCGGTCCATTCGTGCCGCCCCTCCGACGCCTTGACGGTGGCCTTGCTCCAGCCCGTGCCCGTGCCCATCCTCATCGACCGCCGGCTGCTCGACCTGGATGGGGATGTCCTGCCACCGGGACCGCCACCGGCCGCGTGATCGGCTGAGCCGCGTCTCAGCCGCCGCTCAGCAGTCGCTCCCGCCGTTCCTGACTCTTCTCGAACTGCGTCTGATCGGCTGTGTCGACCGCCGCTCCGCCCTCGTCGGAGATGCGCATGAGCAATGCGATGAGTACGTAGTTGGCGACGAGGGCCGAGCCTCCGTAGGCGACGAACGGCAGGGAGACGCCCGTCAGGGGCAGGAGGCGAACGATCCCGGCCATGATGAAGAAGGCCTGGAAGCCGATGATCATGGTGAGGCCGGCCGCGGTGAGCTTGGCGAACTCGGACCGAGCAGCCTGGGCGATGCGCAGTCCGGTCCCCACCAGCAGCAGGTAAGCCGCCACCACCATGGTGGAGCCGAGCAGTCCCATCTCCTCGCCGAGGACCGAGAAGATGAAGTCGGTGTTCGGCTCGGGGATCTTGTAGGCGCCGAATCCCAGCCCGAGTCCCGACCCGCCGATACCCCCGCTGCCCAGCGCGTACCAGGCCATCCGGACCTGCCCGCCCGGGTCCTTGGGAAGGACCTTGTTCGGATCCAGCCAGGTCTCCACCCGGATATGGGTCTGAGAGAAGAAGTGACTGGCCAGGTAGGCACCGACGGCGAACAGGACGACCCCGAGCACCAGGTAGCCGGTGCGCCCGGTGGTCACCCACAGCAGACCGATGAACAGGGTGAACAACATGGCCGAAAAGCCGATGTCGTGCTCGAGGCTCATCACCCCGATGGCGAACACCCACGCCAGTCCGATGGTGGCCAGGGGCCGGGGGTCGAGGACCAGGTGGTTGCCGAACCTGGCCGTGGGTATGGTCAGCAGCTCGCGCTTCTCGGCGAAGTACGAGGCGAAGAAGATGGCCAGCACGATCTTGGCCAGCTCCACCGGTTGGAAGGAGAACTGCCCGAAGTGAATCCAGAGCCTGGCTCCACGGATGCTCTGGCCGAAGTGGGGGGCAAGGGGGAGGAGCAACAAGATGACCGCCCCGGCCAGCAGGAGATAGCGGTACCGGTCGAGGTCGCGGGACCGGCGGATGACGGCCAGGGTGAGCACATAGGCGGCCACCCCACCCGCGGTCCACGCCGCCTGCAAGGGTGCGAAGTTCGAGTCATTGGCCAGATCGATGCGCACGATCATCACGTAGCCGAGGCCGTTCAACAGGAAGGCGATGGGGAGGACCACCGCCACCGCGTTGGGCACGAAGATCCGGTTGGCGATATGGGCCACTCCGCCCAGGGAGAGCATGATGATCATCAGCGGGATGACGTCGGCGGGCGGCGACTTGGTGTTCCCCAAGATCATGAGGGTGTAGGCGGCGACGACGATGGCCGAGGCCGCCACCAGCAGGCCGAGCTCGGTGCGGCGACGCGCCTTGAAGGCCCGATGGGGCCGCCTGGACGTCGAGGTACGCAGGGTCGTGGCTGACATTCAGGGGGAGCCTATCGGTGCCCGGCCGATGGGCGGTGGAGCCAATCGGTCCCGCACAGGGACCCGTCCGCTCGCTGGTCCCCACCCACCACCAGGAGAATTCGACCCCTGGACGGCACCATCCCGGTGCACCAGGTCACGATCGCGGCCCGCGGTTCCACTACCATGGCGGATCTGCGGCGGTCGCCCGACGGTCCGGCCGCTTCGACGTCCGGATCGAGGGCCCGAACTCCCAGGCCCGCCGGCCCGGTCACCGATAGGGAGCCGAACCAACCCGCTCAGGAGACGTACCCGATGCTGGTTTCCCGCATCCCTCGTGTGTCGACAAGGTTGATCGCCGGAGCGGCCATTGTCGTCTGGTTGCTGTCCGGCGCCTACATGTTCCATTTCGGCGCCTCGTGGCATCTCGACCTCCGCGTGTACCGCGCTGCGGGTGATGCCCTCTACCACGGTGGATCGCCGTTCACCGTGGACTTCACCCACAACCGGTTGCCGTTCACGTACACCCCCTTCGCCCTCCTGGTGCTCAGCCCACTGGCACTCGGCCGGCTGGGCCTGGTCGAGACCGGGTGGTGGTTGGCCAGCGCGGCCTCCCTCATCACGACCGTCGCCCTGGCCATCATGGCGAGCTCGGCTCTTCCCGCCCGGCGGGCGTGGGCCCTGGCCGGACTCCTGGGCGGAGTGGCCTCCCTGGCCCTCGAGCCGGTGCGCAGCAACTTCGACTACGGGCAGGTCAACCTCATCCTCATGGTGATGATCGTGGCCGACGTGACCGTCGTCCGGTCGTCATGGAGGGGGGTCCTGATCGGGCTGGCGGCGGCGATCAAGCTGACGCCGCTGGTCTTCCTGTTCTACTTCGTGGCGACCCGGCAGTGGCGCGCTCTGCTGCGCGGCATCGGCGTCTTCGTGGGGGCGGCGGCCGTCAGCTGGGCCGTCCTTCCGTCCGACTCGGTCCGGTACTGGTTCCATCAGGTGTCCGATGCCTCCCGGACCGGCGCCCTCGGGGTGGTGAGCAACCAGTCGTGGAACGGGATGGTGCATCGTCCCCCGTTCGGCGGCGGCCCCGCCGGAACGGCCGTGTGGGTGTCGCTGTCGGTGGTGACCCTGGCCGGCGGCGCCGTCCTGTGCCGGTGGATGGTGGAGGAGGGCCGCACCGCCGAGGCCGTGCTGGCCCTGGCCCTGACCGAGCTCCTGGTCAGCCCGGTGTCATGGACCCATCACTGGTCGTGGCTGGCCCTGGCCCCGGTCGTTGCCGCCAGCCTGTGGGGGAGGTACCGCGTCGTGGCCGTGGTGCTGTTGGCGCTGCTCGGCCTGGGGGTGGTCGCTCCGTACCTGTGGCTCCGGAGCCCTCCTCTGTCCTATCTGGCCAGCAACGCCCTCGTGGTGGGTGGGGCAGCCGTCCTCGTCGCCTGGGTGGTGGCCGAGTGGCTTCGCCGATCGGCCGGCACTGACGTCGATGCCGCCTCGCCGTCGGCGCCGGTGCCACTGGGGCCGACCAGCTGACCGCCCGGACTCCACAGCCCGGCCTCGATCGCCGCCCGCTCTCGTCACGGCGGCACCGACGGGCTCGCCTTGGCGGCGACCGGCCCCCTGACCTCGGGCTTTTGGGATGGTGCCCATTGGGCGGCGACCGGCCGGGTTAACGTTTCCAGCTACATCGTCCGCCGGTTCCCGTCGCTGGTCGGGGGTCGAACAGAAGGAGCAAGGTAGGAGTGCCCACCGTTGTGCGCGGACCACGCCTACACCACGCGGTCCGGTCGCTGAGTCTGTGGATCGGCATCGGCACCTGCGGATCGATCGGCATGGCCATGGTGGGCACCACCCTGGGAGCCATCCCCCAGCCGGGTGACTCCGGCTGGTGGTTCCATGTCAGCGCCGGTGGGTCGGCACTGGCCCACGTCGGCTTCTACGCCAGTGTCGTGCTCCTCATCGCCGGCTGGCTCGGGGTCGGCCTCCACGCCCGCCGGGGCCAGCTGACCGTCCCGCGGGCCTGGGTCATCCTGGCCCTGTGGGGACTGCCGCTGCTGGTCGGGCCACCCCTGTTCAGCCGGGACATCTACAGCTACATCGGGCAGGGTCAGCTCGCCTTCCACGGGCTCAACCCCTACTCGGTGCCCCCCTCGGCGCTGGGGAGCGGGCCCCTGCTCGCCTCCATCGCCAGTGTCTGGCGCCACACGGCGTCTCCCTACGGCCCCCTGTTCGTGACCGTGAGCCGGGGTGCGGCCGCGATATCGGGCGGCTCGCTCGTGGTCCAGGTCATGGTGTTCCGCCTCATGGAGCTCATCGGTGTGGTGCTGATCATGGTCTCCCTGCCCCGGCTGTCGCGTCGGCTGGGGACCGATCCGGGCCTGGCGCTCTGGCTCGGTGCCCTCAGCCCCCTGGCGTTGTTCAGCTTCATCGCCTCCGGCCACAACGACGCCCTCATGGTCGGCCTGCTGTTGGCGGGTGTGACACTGGCCACCGACGGTCGTGTGGCGGTGGGCCTCACCCTGTGTGCCCTGGCGGCCACCATCAAGCTGCCGGCGGCGGCGGCGATCGTGTTCATCGCCGTGGACCAGTACCGGAGAGCGCCGGGGCCGAGGCGTGGGCGGGTCATCCTCGAGGCGGTCGTCCTACCCGTGGCGGTGATCGCCGGTGTCACCCTGGCGTCGGGCCTGGGCTGGACGTGGCTCGGGCCGACCGCCCTCCACGTGCCGACCGAACTTCGGGTGCTGTCCACCCCCGCCGTGTCGCTCGGCGTGTTCTTCCACTCGATACTCCACGCCGTCGGGATCCCGGCAGCCCAGAGCGTCACGGTGACGGTCACCCAATTCGTCTTTGGCCTGCTGGCCGTGGCCGGAACGGCGTGGCTGGTGGGCAACGCCCACCGGCTCGAGGTGGTGCGATTGTTGGGACTGGCCCTCCTCCTCATCGTCGTCGGCAGTCCCACCGTGTGGCCCTGGTACCTGATGTGGGGGCTGGCCATCCTGGCCGCCACTCCCGCCCAGCGCTCGAGGGTCCTGGCCGCCGTGGCCGGGTTTGCCATGTTGGCGGTGGGCCCCGGCGGGACCCCGATGCTGGGTGGCGATGCGTACTATGTGATCGCGCCGCTGGCGCTGGCGGGATGCATCTGGTTGATCTGGGATCGACATTGGCGGGCGGTGGTGTCGGGCTATGCGGTCTGAGTCGAGATCCGAAGCCGGGGCGGGGACGGCGGAGAGGGTCGTTGCCCCGGACCCGGCGACCGCCGTTCCGGTCGCACCCTCTGGGATGTTGGCCGACACCGACACCGACACCGACACCGACGCCGACGACGGGTTCTCGCCGTCCGCCGGTGCTCCCGTTCCGTCTGAGCTGGCCGGCGAGAGCGACCCCCGAACCCACCGTTGGTTCTTGGCTCTACCGGTCGCCGTCTACATGCTCTGTCGTGTCGTCACCCTGGCCACCCTGGCCATTGCCGACCTGTTCACGCACAACGGCCTGGGTGGCGACCTGAACATCTGGGACGCGCACTGGTTTATCCGGGCCGCCGTGCACGGATGGCCGAGCCACCTCCCCGTGTCCAGCGGCCACGTGATCGGCACCACACTTGCCTTCTTCCCGTTGTTCCCCCTCGTCATCCGGTGGTTGTCCGCCCTCACCAGCCTTTCGCCGCTGGCGGTGGGAGTAGCGGTGAGCGGCGCCACCGGCCTGACCGCCGTCATCGCCGTCGGGATGGTGGTTCGCCAATTCGCCGGCAGCCAGAAGGCGGAACGGGCCGCGTTGCTGTTCGCGGTGTTTCCGGGCAGCTTCGTGTTCAGCCTCGTCTACTCCGAGGGCATCGTCATCACCTGCGTCGCCTTCGGCCTCCTGGCCCTCCTTCGCCGCCGGTGGTGGCTGGCAGGACTCCTGGGCCTGGTGGCCAGTGCCACCTCCCCGATCGCCCTGGCCTTCGTGGTCAGCTGCGCCTGGTGCGCCGGGGTGGAGCTCGTGCGCCACCGGAACTGGCGCTCCCTGCTCGCCCCGGTGCTGGCGCCGCTCGGTTTCGTCGGCTACATGGTCTGGCTCTGGGTGCACACCGGCAGCGCGTCGGCGTGGCGTGTGGCCGAGCGGGTCGGGTGGAAGAGCTATCCGTCGTTGCACTACCCGATTCACATCGTCACCACCTTCGTCTCCGATCCGGTGGCACCGACCCGGACGGGCCAACTCCTTCTCATCGGGACCGTCGTCGCCGTCATCGGCGCCGTGTTGGCCATCCGCCAGCACCAGCCCGCTCCGGTGCTCCTGTACGGCCTGGCCGCGGCGGGGTTGGCGGCCATCTCGGCCCCGGTGGGGCTCCGCCCCCGGTTTCTCCTGTTGGCCTTTCCTCTGGTGGCGGCCATCGGGACCCGGCTGCACGGCCGTGCCGACGCGGGCGTCGTGGCCCTCTCCGTCTGCTTTCTCCTCGTCATGTCCCTCTCCACGCTGGCCTCGACGGCCGTGTTCCCGTGAGGGTCAGGGAGCAGCTGGAAGCGGTGGCGCCCCGTCTGGTCCGGCCGGCCCGGACCGACCCGGCGGACCAGCGCTCGGCCGTGCCGCCCCCGGCCGGACCGAGCATGCTCTTCGAGCGGTGCGCGTGGACCGTGGTCTGGCTGGGGGTGCTCACCTCCGGACTGGGATTCTGGGGGGCATGGACCTCGTGGACGGGAGCTGCGGTGGTGGCGCCGCTGTTGGTGGTAGTGGGTGCCATCGGCATGGCCGTCGTCTGGATGGTCGACAACCCCAACGGCCCGGTCATGCAGCTGGTTGCCTTCGGCTCGGCCTTGACCGCGGTCGGCGTGCCCGAGGCCGTGGCCACCCACACCCGCCAGTACTTCACCACCGATTCGGCCGCCTTCAACCAGGTGGCGGCCCAGGTCCTGCTGCACGGGATGAATCCCTACTCGGCATCGATGGCGCCGGCGGCCAAGCTGTTGAACTTCCCCTCGCACTTCTGGACCTACACGGTCGACGGGGGACACGTGACCACGGTCTCCTACCCGGCCGGGTCCTTCCTGCTCCAGGCCCCGATCATGGCGCTCGGGTTCCATCACGAGGTCACCGACTGGATGGATCTGGCGGCCTGGCTGGTGACCGGCGTGCTGCTGTTCGTGATGGTGCCGGCTTCACTGCGCTGGCTGCCTGCCCTCATCGTGCTGACCCCGCTGTTCGTGGGCATGTTCGCCAACGGCGGGACGGACGCCCTCTTCTTCCCGTTCCTGGTCGTGGCGGTCTGGCACTGGGACCGGTTCGGCACCGGCAAGGGCGCCGGCATGGCCGGTTGGATCGGGCCGTTGTGCTTGGGACTGGCCAGCTCTATCAAGCAGACACCGTGGTTCTGTGTCCCGTTCCTGGTGATCGGTGTGGCGCTGGAGGCGCACCGGGGCGGCCGCAACCCATGGTTCGTGGCGTCGCGCTACCTGGGCACCGTGGTGGCGGTGTTCGCCCTCTTCAACCTGCCCTTCATCATCTGGCAGCCGGGCGCATGGTGGCGCGGAGCCCTCCTCCCCTTCGCCCAACCTCTGGTGGCCGATGGCCAGGGAGCGGTGACGCTGGCACTGCACGGGTTCACCGGAGGCGTCTCCCTGGGGTTGCTGTCGGTGGCCGGGGCCCTGGCCTACGCGGCGCTGGTGGCGGCCTTCGTCCTCTGGTACCCGCGGATGAAGCGGGTCTGGCTCTTCCTGTTGCCCGGGGTGCTGTTCCTTCCCGGTCGCAGCCTGTCCAGCTACCTCATCGACTTCTTCCCCGCCGCGGTGATCGCGGCCCTGACCGTGGCGACTCCGGCGCGGGCGGGCCGGACGCGGGGCACCGCGGCGCGGCGGTGGGCCGCACTGGCCGTGGCCGGACCGATGGTGGCCGCCGTGGCCGTGTCCTGGGTCGCATTCAGCTCCGCCCCCCTCCGACTGTCGGTGGACGGTTTTCGCACCTCGAACGCCACGCAGCGTCTCGACGCCGTCACCGTCACGGTGCACAACCTCTCAGGGCGCTCCCTCACACCGCACTTCATGGTGACCATCGGCGGTTCCCATCCGACCGGATTCTGGTCGCCCGCCACCCGTGGCCCCGTCGTGATCGGCCCCGGCGCCACCGCAACCGTGACCATTCGCCCCAATGACTACACCTGGTCACCCAACCGGGGCACCTACTGGCTGGTGGCGGCGTACACCTCGTCTCCCAATGCGCTGAGCACCTCAGCGCCCCAGTTCTGGAGGCTCGGACGGGCACAGTGACCCCGGGCGGGAACGGCAGGGTCTATGGACCGGCAGGGCTTATGGGGTGACGGAGCCGGCGGCGGGATCGGCAGACTGTCCCGCCGGCAGCGGGTCCTGGACCGGAACCGTGGTGGCAATGGCCTGGGCCGCCACACCCGGTCCGGCCTCGGGACGACGAATCGTCAGCATGACGGCCACACCGACCATGAACACCACCATGGCGAGGAAGAGCGAGTTGCCCTCGAGGAGTTGCCACCCGTGCTCGGTGAGTTCGACGTTGGAACCGTGGGGCACCCTCCAGATCGGTCCCCACCAGAACAAGGCCGCGCCGGCCAGTGCCCACAGCCGGCCCCCCGCCGGACGATCGGGGGCCCAGACCAGCCAGATCAACACGGGCACGATCCACACCATGTGGTGTTCCCACGTGATGGGGGATACCAGCAGCCCGGTGGTGGCGCACACCAGCACGCCGAGGAAGTTGGACGAGGATCGCCACGCCCACCGGGCCAGGGCGATGCCCAGGACCAGCACCACGGCGCTGGTCAGGGTGATGAGTGCCGTCGACACCACCCGGTGATCGACCCGATCAGCCACGGCCCGCAGGCTCTGGTTGCTGATGAAGAACACGCCCCCGACCCGCTTGGCGTCGGTGGCGTACTTGGTCCAGTAGGACCATGAGACGCCGGGGTCGGTGGCCGCCGTGGCCGCCGTGGACACGGCAAAGGTGCCCAGGGCCACCCAGGCCGCCCGCGTCTGGCGGGTGACGAAGAGGTAGGGCACGAACACCAGGGGGGTCAGCTTGACGGCGGCCACCACTCCGATCAGCACGCCACGAGGCAGCGTCCGCCCGCCGAGTCGCAGGTGACCGGTCAGATCAGCCAACGCCAACGCAGCCAGCACCACATTGACCTGTCCGAAGGCGAACGTCAGATGGACGGGCTCCATCCAGAACACCGGAGCCATCAGCACCAGCGACCACAGCAGCCGCCGCCGGCGGTCCAGGCCGGGGCGGACGGCTCGCAGGGAGAGCCACACCAGGGTGAACAGGGCGGCCACGTTCACCAGGCTCCAGAGCACCTGGGCCGCGTTCAGGGGGAGGATGTTGAGGGGGGCGAACACCAGGGCGGCAAAGGGCGGATAGGTGAAGGGGAGATGCGGCGGCGCCGGCAGGCCAGCGAGATACAGACGACCGTCCACGAGGTGGCGAGCACCCATCAGGTAGACGGCGATGTCGAGCTGCCGGCGATGCCACGAGAGCCCGAGGGCGCCCACCACCACGAGCCCGGTCGACACGGCGCCGGCCATCCACGCCACCGGGACCCAGCTGGCGGCCCGGTGGCCCTCGGAGTCCCCGGTCGAGGGGGCACCGGGCTCGGGGTGTGACTCGGCGGCGGGATCGATGACGGTGCTCACCCGGTCACGTCCGCCAACGCCCGATGACACTGGAGCCCGGTCGAAGGGGCCGGGAGTGCCCGGCGGTGACCGTCAACTGGGGGGCTCCCGCCCGGCGCACGCACGTCAAGAATTCCAGCGTACAAACTCGGAGGGTGGCCATTGCGGCAGAGGACGGGTCCGAAGCGCACGCCCACGCCGCCGCGGTCCCACAACCAGGGCAGTCCTCGGGCCCTTCTGGGCCAGCGTTAGGGGGGAGCCCGACCGCTCCTCGCGGGATACCATGAACCGGCAATGAAGTGTTCTGTCATGAGTGCGTGCCATGACAGACAAGTCGGGCGCCGTGTCCAGCGAGGCGTCCGCAGTGGCGATCGAGGGAGGGCGTCGGATGTCAGTGGAGGCCCGCCGTACCGGATCGGTGTGGTCGCTGGACGTCGCTCGACTGACCGCTGATCGTGATGACGACCACGAACTGGTCCGCTCGCTGGAGGACCGGTTCATCAACCGCGAGCTCTCGTGGCTCGAGTTCGGGGCCCGCCTGCTGAACCTGGCCTCGGATGACCGCATCCCGTTGTTCGAGCGGGTGAAGTTCCTGGCCATCTTCTCCGAGGGACTGGACGAGTTCTTTCAGGTCCGGGTGGCCGGGCTCGAGGATCAGGTGGCGGCCGGGGTGCGGACCCGGTCGCCGGATGGTCTGAGCCCGCGTGAGCAGCTGGACGCCATCACGGCGCGCTGCACCGAACTGATCGGCTGGCAGAGCGCGATCTTCCTCGACGAGCTGGCTCCGGCCCTGACCGCGGCCGGAGTGGTGGTTGCCGATTGGTACACGCTCGACACCGAAGACCGCCGGCACCTGACCGACGTGTTCAACCGCGGCATCTTTCCCATCCTCACGCCCCTGGCCGTCGACCAGGGTCATCCGTTCCCCTACATCTCGGATCTCTCGCTCAATCTGGTGGTCCGGGTGGAGAACCCGGTGTCCGGCGAGCACCGGATCGCCCGGGTCAAGGTTCCACCCCTGCTGCCGCGGTTGGTGGTGATGCCGGACCGCACGCGCTTCGTTCCGGTGGAGCAGGTCATCGCCGCCCATCTCGACAGCATCTTCCCGTCGATGACCATCACCGAGCACCATGTGTTCCGGGTGACCCGCAACGCCGACCTTTCGGTCGAGGAGGACGAGGCGGAGGACCTGTTGGCCGCCGTCGAGCTCGAACTGCACCGGCGGCGATTCGGACAGGCCGTCCGGCTGGAGGCCTCGGCCGGCATCTCGACGGATCTTCTGGACATGCTGATCGCCGCGGTCGATGTCCCCGAACACAACGTCTACCTTCTCGACGTTCCCATCGACGTGGGTGCCTTGCGGGCGTTGACCGACATCGAGCGCCCGGACCTCTCCCCGCCACGGTGGACCCCGGTCACCCATCCGCCACTGGCCGCCGGGGCGGATGTGTTCTCGGTGCTGGCCGAGCATGACGTCCTGGTCCACCATCCCTATGAGTCCTTCGCCACCTCGGTGGAGGCCTTCGTGGCCAGTGCCGCCGTGGACCCGGATGTCCTGGCCATCAAGCAGACGCTCTACCGGACCGGCAACGACAGCCCGGTCGTGGCTTCGCTCATCCGAGCCTCCCAGGCCGGCAAACAGGTCACCGCCGTGGTCGAGCTCCAGGCGCGATTCGACGAGCAGGCCAACATCGCCTGGGCCCGTGCCCTCGAGGAGGCAGGGGTCCAGGTCATCTACGGCCTGGTCTCACTCAAGACCCACGCCAAGATCTCGATGGTGGTGCGGCGGGAGGAGGACCGGATCCGGCGCTACTGCCACATCGGCACCGGCAACTACAACTCCCTCACGGCCAGGGCCTACGAGGACGTGGGACTGTTCACCGCCGACCCCGCCATCGGCGCCGACATCGGAGAGCTGTTCAACCTCCTCACCGGCTCGGGCGACCCACCCACCTTCCGTCGCCTGTTGGTCTCGCCGGTGTCCACTCGTGACCGACTGGTGCAGTCCATCGAGGCCGAGACGCGGGCCGGCGCCAACGGCCGCATCGTGCTCAAGACCAACGGCCTCACCGATCCGGCCACCATCGATGCCCTCTACCGGGCGTCCCAGGCCGGCGTGGAGGTGGACCTGATCGTCCGGGGCCGCTGCTGCCTCCGACCCGGTGTCCCGGGCCGGTCGGAGCGGATCTCGGTCCGGTCCATCGTGGGTCGCTACCTCGAGCACTCCCGTCTGTTCCGTTTCGGCGGGATCGGGGGGCGCCCGCTCGAGGTGTGGATCGGTTCGGCCGACCTCATGGAGCGGAACCTCGAACGCCGGGTGGAGGTGGTCGTTCCCATCGAGGATCCGGAGATCCAACGTCGGGTGGTCGGGATGCTCGACCTGGCTCTCCTCGATGAGGCCAACTCCTGGCTGCTCCAACGGGACGGGAGCTGGACGCGGGTGGCACCCAACCTCGGACCGGGCACGCTGGGGTTCAACCTCCAGGATCACTTCCAAACACAGGCCCTCGAATCCCGCCGGCATCGGCATGACGGCGCCCTGCATGTGACCCCAGCGGCGCCAGCGACACCGGCACCCGATCCCTCGACGGCACGGCCGGCTCCGACCCGTGACCGTCGCCGATGGTCTCTCCGACGTCGGTGACGCCTTCGAGGCCGTCGTCCGAGGCGCGGCCCAACTTCCCGCTCACCGGACTCGGATAGGCCGCTGTTCCCGCCGGCTGGGCGGGCTCGGCGTCGCGGTGACGACGCAGGAATTGCCGGAGCTTCCGGTAGGACGGCCGTCGTTCGAACTCGAGCGAGGCGTAGGCCAGGCCGCCAAAGGGAATCGGAAGCCAGAAGTTCACCGCCCGATAGGCCAGCACCCCGGAGAGGGCCTGGCCTGCGGTGGGCCCGAAGCCGGTGATCATCGACACCAGCACGAACTCCACCACACCGAGCCCCCCGGGGGTGATCGGGATGGCCGCCAGGATGTTGGCCAACCCGTAGGCCATCAGCAGGTCGATGGGGGAGATGAAGTGGCTGAAGGCAGCGACGAACACCCACAGCGAGGCCGCGTCCAGCAGCCAGTTGGCGGCGGCCCAGCCGACGGCCCTTCGGGTCAGCCGGCGGTCCTCCATGAGCACGGCGAAGCGTTCGGCCAGCCGCTCCACCAGGGCGGTGGTGCGGTCGGCGTCGAGGAACCGGATCCGGCCGGCGATGCGCCGGATGACCCGGCTGGCGCGCTGCTGGCCCTTGGTCAGCAGGTAGAAGAGGCCACCGAAGGCACCGAGCAGGATGACACCGATGCCCGCAGCCACAAAGACCAGGATGGATGCCGACTGCGACTGACCGCCGTGGTGACTGGCCGGGACATGGAAGCCGTGGGTGACCAGGAAGGCCACCAGTGACAGCCAGAACAACACGTTGAGCACTACCGCGGAGCCGATGCCCTGCGTCCCGAGGGTGAGCCCGGCGTCCGCCCGGCTCACCCCCGATTGGGTGAGGAGCCGGTAGCCGAGCGCTGCCCCCGGAGCGGTGCCGCCCGGGGAGACGTGGCTGAGCGAGAGCGTCGACATGTTGATCCGGAACAGCCGGAGGCGCCGGGGCCCGTCGTTCGGGAGTACGGCGTGGGTGAGTTGGGTATAGGCGGCCAGGGCACCGATCTCGAGGAGCACCCCGAGCGCCA
Source organism: Acidimicrobiales bacterium (assembly GCA_015478655.1). Lineage (GTDB taxonomy): Bacteria > Actinomycetota > Acidimicrobiia > Acidimicrobiales > RAAP-2 > Bog-756. The sequence goes on from JADMIJ010000003.1 coordinate 23,006, forward strand.
GGTATTCGATATGGATATGGGCCAGCGAGCGGACCTCGGCCTGGTGGTTGGCCAGCAGGGGCAGCGCCACATAGAACACGAAGAGGAAGACGATCAGGGTGCCGACGCTCAGCCGGACATCCCGGCGGACGAACGGGCCGCGATGCCACCACCGGTGGCGAGGTTGGGCCGCCACGTCTTCCTTCTCGACCACCATCACCTTCATGTTGGCACGCCGGGACCCCGTGGACCTGACATGCTGGCTGCGTGTCCGAGTCGCCCGAGAGGGATGCCACGATCGGGAGTTCGCCCGTGGTAGGGGGTGAGAGACCGGACGGACAGGCCACCGCGGTGCAGGATCCCGTGGCACCGGACGGTCAGCCCACGCCTCCCGGACCGGCCACCGTGATCAACCAGACGGCCGTCGAGGCCCTCGACCGCGAGGTGGGACCCGACGCTCCTCGCCGGGATCGCCTGTTCGCGGCGGCGTCGGCCAAGGGCGTGCCCCTGCGCACCATCCTCACCGTCGATGCCGTGGTCATTGCCACCTGGGTGCTCTACCGCCTGCTCGGCCGACTGCGTGAGGTCATCCTCTGGATCCTCATCGCTGCGTTCATCGCCCTCGTGCTCAATCCGGCGGTCAACTTCCTCCAGCGGCACCGGTTTCGCCGGGGGACGGCCATCGGCGTGGTCTTTGCCGCCGCCGTCCTGGGCTTCGCCGGCCTGCTGGGCCTGTTCGGCTATCCGTTGGTCAACGCCCTGACGCATCTGGCCGGGCGGCTGCCGACCATGGTCAGCCAGGTCCAGAAGGGTCATGGCTGGTTGGCCCACCTTCTCCAGCGCGTTCACCTCTTGAGCTGGGTCCAGAAGAACAGTCCCAGGTTGAAGACCGCCGCCAACAACCTCAGCAAGCCGGCCCTCAGTGTGGGCACGAATCTGGGCAAGGCGGTGTTCTCCACCATCCTGTCCCTCACGACCATCGGATTCCTGTCCCTGTTCATGCTGCTGGAGGCACCGAACCTCCGGCGCAGCCTCCTCGGATCCATGCGACCTGAGCGGCGCGCTGTCATCGAGGACGTGGCCCAGCAGGTCTCCCGCCAGGTCACCGGCTATGTCCTGGGCAGTATTGCGCTCTCCCTCATGTTCGGCGTGGTCGTCGTAGTCACCTTGTTGATCCTCGGCGTACCCTTCGCCCTGCTCATCGGGCTGTGGGTGGCCCTGGTGGCGATGATTCCCCTGGTCGGGGGGTTGATCGCGGGCGCCCCCAGCGTGGTCATCGCCTTTCTCCACTCTCCCAGTGCCGGGCTGGTGACGCTCATCGTGTTTCTCGGGTTCCAGCTGGTGGAGAACCATTTCCTCTATCCGGTGGTGATGAGCCGGTCGGTGCGGATGAACCCGCTCTGGGTCCTCCTCTCGGTGCTGATCGGCGCCAATCTCGGGGGTGCCTTCGGTTCGGCCCTCGGCGCCCTCACCGGCGCGCTCATCGCCATCCCGGTCGGTGGTGCCATCCAGGTGGTCTTCCGCGAGGTGTGGCAGCACACCCGCGCAACGGGGACCTCGCCGCCCGACAAGGTGGGTGATCCCGTCCGGGAACCGAGCCCCGCGGAGCGGTGACCGAACGGTCCCCTCCGGCCCGTCGGGCCGAGCCCGCACCGATTGCCTTCGGACCTGTCTCGTAAGCTGCCCCTATGAAGGTGCTGGTGGTGCTGCCGACGTACAACGAATCGCAGAACATCGACCGGGTTCTGCGACGGATCAGGGATTCGCTCGACGCCGCCACCGTCCTGGTGGTGGATGACGGGAGCCCCGACGGCACGGCGGAGATCGCCGAGACGCTGGGGAAGGAACTGGGCAATATCGAGGTCATGCGCAGGCACGAGAAGTCCGGCCTCGGCAGCGCCTACCGGGCCGGTTTCCGATGGGGACTGGACCGCGACTTCGACGTCTGTGTGGAGATGGATTCCGACCTCTCCCATGAGCCGGAGGCGCTCCCGGCACTCGTCGGTGCGCTGTCCCCGGATTGTGAGCTGGCGGTGGGGTCGAGGTACATCCCCGGGGGCTCCATCCCCAACTGGGCCTGGCACCGGCGCCTCCTGTCCAGAGGGGGCAATGTCTATGCCTCCGCGCTGCTCGGGCTCGGGGTGGCCGATTCGACCTCGGGGTTCCGGGCCTACTCGGCCACGGTGCTCCGCCGCATCGAGCTCGATCGCATCCGGGCTGACGGCTATGGGTTCCAGATCGAGATGACCTATCAGGCCCAGCGGGCGGGGGCCTCGGTACGGGAGGTTCCCATCCGGTTCGTCGACCGGGTGGAAGGCGAGTCGAAGATGTCCACGTTCATCGTGGTCGAGGCGTTCGGCCTGGTGACCTGGTGGGGACTACAGCGGTTGGTGGGACGACTGCGGAAGGGATCCCAGCCTGCTCGCATATGACCTTATGCCGGTGACCGGCACCCCGCGGATCCCGGTCGTCGACGACGAGCCCTCGATCATCGCCTGGCTGCCCGACCTCTCCCGGGGGGCGGTGGCCCCGGATGCTGGCCTCCATTGAGCGGGGATCGGGTCCACCGGTGGTGCTGCTCCACGGCCAACCCGGGTCGGGTTCCTCGTGGGAACCGGTGACGAGGCGGTTGGAGCGGGAGTTCCGAGTCCTCGCCCCCGACCGCATCGGCTACGGGGCCTCCGTCGGCGAGGCGAGGGGTCTGGCCGACAACGCCGAACTGGTGGCGGCGCTGATCCGAGCCCGGGATGCGGCGCCGGCCACCGTAGTGGCCCACAGCTGGGCCGGGGGTGTGGCTGTGCTGCTGGCAGACCGTCACCCGGGGATGGTGAGGAGCCTGGTGCTGGTGGGCGCGGCCTGCACCCCCAACAGCCTCAACGCCCTCGACCGATGGCTCAACCTCCCGCTCGTGGGTGAGGCGCTGACGGTGGCCGGACTGCTCGGCATCGGGGAGGTGCTGCCCCGGATCCGCCGCTTCGTCCGCTACGCACCCCCTCGCTATCGGGACCAGTTGGCGGCGTTGCTTCCGGACCAGGGTGTCCTGGGTGGCGAGCCGGGGGCCCTTGGTCGGCACAAGCGGACGTTCATGATCGAGCAGCAGGCCATCGTCGACGAGCTGCCCCGGGTCACCGCCGCCCTCGGCGGACTCGAGCTCCCCGTGGCCGTGGTCCACGGCGAATGGGACGTCGTGGTGCCACCCCGGGCCGCCGTCAGCCTGGCCCGGTCCATACCCGGGGCGGATCTGACCCTGCTCCCCCGGGCCGGTCACTTCGTGGTCCGCGACGACCCTGACGCGCTGGTCGAGGTGATCGGTTCCACGGCGCGGCGTTGACGAGGCGGGAGGGGGGCGGGCGAGAGCGGTCGGCCACAGACGGGCGCGGACTCCCTGGCCGGCTCAGCGCACCGCCTGGCGTCGCCTGGGCCCATGCGAGGTGGAGAACGGCCGGCCCGGGGCCAGGGCGTCGAAGACGGCGGTGAATTTGAGCGCAGCCTCCACCAGTTCGGTACTCGGCTCGGATCCGGCCACGATGCCCACCCCGGCGGTGAGGCGTGCAGTGGGCCCGCTGATGGTCATGGACCGGATCCCGAGCATCCAGCGCCCGTCGCCGCCTGCGTCCATGTAGCCCACCGGGCCCGCATAGTTGCCCCGCGAGCGAGGTTCGAGGCGGTCGATGAGGAGGCGGGCCTCCGCCGCGGGTACGCCTCCCACAGCCGGCGTGGGATGGAGGGCCGCCACCAGATGGAGCGCGCTCGGGAGCCCTCCGTCCGGGGCCTGGGCCAAGGTGCCGGTCACCGAGGTGCCCAGGTGGGTGAGGTTGTGCAGGTGGACCAGGTCGGGACGGGACGGTACGTCGAGATCAGTGCACAGCGGCGTGAGGGCGGCAACGATTGCCTCCACCACGAACCGGTGCTCGTTGCCGTCCTTCGGCGACCGGAGCAGTTCGCGGGGGAGGACGCTGTCGGGGCCGCCGGTCAGATGGTCGGTCGTCCCGGCCAGCGGCCGGCTGTGGACCCGGGACCCCGACCGGTCCACCAGGAGCTCCGGGCTGGCGCCGACGAACCGGCCGTCCGCCGTGGGCAGGGCGAAAATCGCACAGCTCGGTTCCAGATGATGCCAGCGGCGGAGCAGGCCGCCGGTGTCGATGGCCTCGCCCAGCGTCACGTCCACCTGGCGGGCCAGCACCACCTTGGCCAGTTCGCCCCGGTCGATGGACTCGAGCGCCTCGGTCACCATGGCTTCGAAGGATTCGTCGGACGAGAGGGGATCGATGGACGGAGGTGCCGGGGCAGCACCCGCCGGGGTCGGCCCCCGGGCGGCCCGGGCCGTCAGCCACGACCGAAGGCCCGCCGGGCCGGAGGGCAGATCGGCCCGGTCGGCGGCGACAAGGGTGACCCACTCGTCTCCGGAGGCGGTGGCCCCGTAGGTGACCTCGGGAACCACGAGTGCTGCCGGCTCGGACCGGTCGAAGGGAAGGGCCCCGAACCCGATGACCCCGCTGCCGGTGGGGTCGAACCGGTCCTCGCAGGGAATCGAGGCCAGCGCGGCCATGGCCCGGTTGAGGTCGGCGGGGGAGTCGAGGCCGTGGGGGAGGGCCACAGCGAGGGAGTTGCCCAGGCCCACCAGAGCCCGCTCCGGGGTGTGGAAGAGGATGCCGTCGGCTCCGGCCAGGGCGAACGGGTCGATGGGTGGACCCGCGTCGAGGGGGAGGCGCACGGCCACGAGGTGGTCGGGCGAACGGGTCACGGACGACCCCGGCGGGTGGCGGTGATGAGTTGGCTCAGCCCACCAGAGAGCGGCCGCTGGTTCACCGCCGAAAACCCGGCATCCATCAACATCCCCCGCAGCTCGGCGGTCGAGGGCAGGTACGCCGTCGACCTGGGCAGGTAGCGGTAGGCCGCAGCGTCGGAGACCAGTCCACCGAGGACGGGCACGACCCGCCGGAACCAGATCCGGTGACCCAGGCGCAGCACGCCGTGGCGCGGCTCCGCCACCTCGAGGAGGCTGATGCGGCCACCGGGCCTCACCGAGCGACCGAATTCGGCGAACACCTGGCCGAGCTCGGTGAAATTGCGCAGGGCATAGCCGCAGGTGATGCCGTCCAGCGAGGCATCGGCCAGGGGCAGGTGGGCCCCGTCGGCCTGAGCCAGGGGAAGCCCGGTGCGGTTTGCGACCAGCATTCCCCACGACAGGTCCATGCCGAACGGCCGCATGCCAGCGGCGCCCAGGATGGTGAGGAAATCCCCGGTCCCGGAGGCCAGATCGAGAACGCGAGAGCCTGCCGGCAGACCCAGCGCCCGAGCCGAGCGCCGGCGCCAGCGCACATCCAGACCGAAGGTCATCATGCGATTCACGAGGTCATAGCGCGGTGCGATGGCATCGAACATCGAACGCACCAGTTCGGTCTTCTCCGGCCCGGTGGGGAGATCGTGCTCGGCGGCCCTGCCGGCCGGGTCCGACGAGACGGCGGGGGCCGGCGAGGGGTCGCTCATGGGATCGGCGCCGCCTGTTGACCCTCGCGCCGCTCGACGGCGCTGTCGCCGCCGACCTGCTCCCACACGGCACGTCGCTCGTCCTCGGAACCGACCTGCTCCACGTGGTCGAGCGCCACCTTGACCAGGGTTCGGGTGAAGTGGTGCCCGACCAGGGCATCCACTGCGGGGAGGAGCTCCGAGTACGCCTGGAGGAGTCGGTCGACACCGGGTCCGCCGGCCGTCTCCGATGCCGATCGGTCCTCGGGGCCGACCGGACGGCCGTCACGGAGCGGCCCCCGCACATGGGCCGAGAACATGGCCACGGCCTCCCGGGCCACCGCCTCGGTCGCCTCGTGGTGGCGGCGGGCCAGCTCCAGCAGGGCGGAGAGGGGAATGCCCCATTCGAGAAGCAGGAGCCCGGCCTTGGCCGCAGCCACGTCGTCCTCCGTGTACCGCTGGCGGCCCGCCACCCGGCGCGGGATGAGGAGCCCCTCGGCCTCCACCGCCTTGAGCAGGGCCAGCGGCACGCCGGTCTCGTGGGCCAGCTCAACCAGGGTGAAGGCCCGGCCGCCGTCGGAGACGGTCAGCCCGTCCTCGCCCGGCCCTGAGTCCGAGGGTTGCGGATCGTCCAGGCCGGGGGAGAGCCGGGCCGCGCCGACCCGCTGGGCTCCCGACAGCTCGCCCACCAGGGCCTCGTCGGCGGCATCGAGATCCCCGGTGACCAGGCGCACGATGGTGGCCAGGGTGAAGCCCCGCTGCTGGAGGGACCGGATCCGGGCCAGCCGCTCGAGGTGGCCCTCGTCGTACCAGGCCACTCGCCCCTGGCGGCGGGGCGGCTCGAGGAGGCCCTTGCTCTGGTAGTAGCGGATGGTGTCGACCGACACGCCGGCCCCGACCGACAGCTGCTCGACCCGCATCTCCATACGCCCACTCTAGGAGTAATCGCTCGTATCGTATGAGCGGGCGGGGAGGGTCCTAAGGGGCCGGCCGTCCGGACCTGCGCGGACGGGATGCCGGCCTGTCGGGACGGGCCCGGCGCCGGTCCGGCCCAGGATCAGCGGAAGTAGCGGTAGACCACCTGGGCGACGCAGCTCGGCTTGGTGGAGCCCTCGGTCTCGAAGGTCAGGTCCAGCATGACCTGGACACCGCCGGCGACGTCCTCCGCACCCGCCACCGCGGCCCCCAAGCGGAGATTGCTGCCGACCGGCACCGGGGCCGGGAAGCGCACCTTGTTGCAGCCGTAGTTGACACCCATGGTGGTGCCCTGGACCACCAGCACCTCCCCCAGGTACACGGGGGCCAGCGAGAGGGTCAGGTACCCGTGGGCGATGGCTGATCCGAAGGGACCGTCCTTGGCCCGCTCGGGATCGACGTGGATCCACTGGTGGTCTCCGGTGGCGTCGGCGAACAGGTTGATCTGCTCCTGCTCGATGCGATGCCAGTCGCTGTAGCCCAGGTGCTGTCCGACCAGATCGTGGAATTTCTCGATGCCCTGCACAGTGGTAGCCATGTCCCAGACTGTACGGGAGCGGGACCCCGACCGACCACCCGCATCTGCGGCCGGCAGTCGGGTGAGGCGTTCCTTGGTCCCAAGATCAGCCGTTCCTTAGGGGGATGCTGTCGGTACGCTGGCCCCGTGGACTCGGAGCACAGCCATCGGAACCTGCAGGGGGGCGGAGCCCGGGCCGCGGTCTTCGGCGTGAGCGACGGCCTGGTGTCCAACGTCGCCCTCATCCTGGGGATGGCCGGTGCCCACGTGTCGGCCGGAGCGGTCCGCCTGGCCGGGATCGCCGGTCTGATCGCCGGCGCGTTCTCCATGGCGGCGGGGGAGTACATCTCGATGCGGGCCCAGTCCGAATTGATGCTGCGCGAGCTGGACGTGGAGCGACAGGCCATCCGTCACGAGCCCGAGGACGAACGCAGGGAGCTGGCTGCCATCTACAAGAGCCGGGGACTCGATGCGGCCATGGCCGAGGAGCTCTCGGCCAAGATGATGCGCGATCCCGAACTTGCGCTCGAGACCCACGCCCGCGAGGAGCTGGGCATCAATCCCGATGAGACCGGCAATCCGCTGCAGGCCGCTGGATCGTCGTTCGTCATGTTCGCCCTGGGGGCCTTCATCCCGTTGCTTCCCTGGCTCTTCACCGTCGGAACCGCAGCGACGTGGTGGTCGGTGGTCCTCGGGGCCGTCGGCGCCTTCAGCGTCGGTGGGGCGTTGGCCCATTTCACCGGGCGTTCATGGTTGTGGTCGGCCAGCCGTCAGCTGCTGATCTCCGGCATCGCCGCCGGGGTCACGTATTCGGTCGGGCACCTGGTGGGTGCCGGGTAGCGTCACCGGAGACGTCTTCAGGCGGGATCGACGGTGGTCACGTAGGCCCGGTCGACATGGTCCTCAGCGAACCCCATCGACCGATACATGGAGACGGCGGCCCGATTGTCGGCATCCACGTAGAGCATCCCCACTCGCAGTCCGCGCCCGGCCAGCCAGTCCAATCCGGCCAGCGTCAGCGCCCGGCCCCATCCGCGGCCGTGGAATTCCGGGTCAACGCCGATGACGTAGATCTCTCCGAGGGGAGGATCGGTGGAGGCATGGATCTTGGTCCAGCACGAGCCGACCAGCCGCCCCCCCTCCTCGAGCAAGAGGAAGCCCTCGGGATCGAACCACGGTTCGCTCTCGTGTTCGAGCAGGGTGGCGAGATCCCAATGGCCCTGCTCCGGGTGCGAGGCAAAGGCCCGGTTGTTCGTCGCCAACCAGGCCTCCTCGTCGCCACCGGGACGGAATGGCCGTGTGGCGATGGGGATACCAGGCGCCGAGCCGGCGGCGGGGTCCGGCCGTGGGAGTGGGAGCGGGCACCGCATCTGGATCAGATTCCGCTCGAGGTGGAATCCGTGCGCCGACGCACGCGCGTCGTCAGCCGCCGCCGCCTGCGACTGCCACAGTCGCAGGTTGCCTCCTCCGAGCGCCTTCACCTGGTCGACGGAGGCACCCAACAGCGCGTCGGCGATAGCCGGGGCGCCATCGGCTCCCGGGTCGACGGTCAGCTCCACGGCGTAGTCCCGCACTGCCGGGTCGCCGCCGACATGTGCGTAACCGATGAGGTCGGCCACCTGCGGGAGCCGGGCCAGGACGCCGGCGACGAGTCGCGCCGGCGGTGGGGTGGTGCCGGGTCCCGACGTGTCAGGGCGACGAACCAGTTCCATCCGTTTGTGCTCGCTGATGGCGGCGTGCCCGGTGGCGCGGGCTGAGCGATGGAGGAGGGCGAGGATCTCGTCCACCACGGCGGGATCGGGTCCCGACACCACCGTGATGTCGAGGCCGTCCATCCGGTCGACGCTACCGGTAGTCTGCGGCCGTGGCCCGTCCCCGCACCCCGACCGGACGCGCCCGGGTCACCAATGAGCGCTTGACCCAGCTGTATCCCGGCTCGGCGCGCGAGCTCTGTGCACTGGACCATGCCGACGCCTTCCAGCTCCTGGTGGCCACCATCCTCTCGGCCCAGTGCACCGACGAGCGGGTCAACCTCACCACGCCGGCGTTGTTCGCCCGCTATCCCGATCCGCCCTCGCTGGCCGGTGCCGATCTCGGCGAACTGGAGACCCTGATCCGGCCCACGGGCTTCTTCCGATCCAAGGCCCGCAGCCTGGTCGGCATGGCGGGGGGGGTGGTGGCACGGTTCGGCGGAGAGGTCCCATCAGCCATGAAGGATCTGGTGACCCTGCCCGGAGTGGGCCGCAAGACGGCCAATGTCGTGCGCAGCGTGGCCTTCGGCCTTCCGGGGCTCCCCGTGGACACCCACGTCGTGCGCCTGACCCATCGGCTGGGCCTCAGCGATGAGAAGGACCCGGTGAAGGTGGAAAAGGTGCTCAACGGGATGATCCCGGCCTCGGAGCGGGGAGGATTCAGCCTCCGGCTCATCCTGCACGGTCGGGCGACCTGTCAGGCCCGGACCCCTCGATGTGGCGAGTGTGTCCTGTCCGATTTCTGCCCGTCGGCCAGGTGACCGCATCCCCGCGGGTCAGCCCGTGGCGACGGTATCGGCGGGTGTGAACGACGTGTGAAGGGTGGGGCTGTGAAAGGAATGCTGCTACCTGGGCATTTGGATTCGAAGCGTCGCACGTGGCCGGCAACAGCGGATAAATTCGCTTCTGCTGACTGGTAATCAGCCCAAAAACGTGATGGTCTAGAGGTCTCGGAACCGGTTCCCGCCAACTGGTTCCGCTGAGCGGTGCTCGGGATCCGCCGCCCGACCCGCTCGCGCGAAGGCACCCTTCGGGGTGCCTTCGCCGCGTGTGGGCCCCGGTTGACAGGGAGCTCGCTGGACGGCCGGACACAGCCCGGCACGGGACGGGTCAACGGCGGCGGAGGGTGGTCGAGAGGCGGGCCAGTCGCCGGTTGGCGCTGTTGAGGGCGCGCTCGATGGCGAAGAGCTCCCGTGCCGTCTCCTCGTCCTTGGCCGCGTCGGCGGCGTCGGCGTGGACGGTGAGCCGGCGTGTCAACTCGTCGAGGGCGGTGGCGAGCGAGGACAGTTCTGCAGAGCTGGCGGACATCGCCCGATCATGGCACTCCTGTTCACCCGGCACGAAAGGCCACTGGCGGCTCCGCATGGGGGCCGGCCGGCGTTGGGGGTCCGGTAGCATCGATGGGCTATGACGCTCCGTCGGCTCGACTTCCGCGGCTTCACGGGTGACCGCAAGGCGCTGCGGGAGGCACTGCCGCGTCCGGCCGACGAGCAGGACCGGTCTTCGGCACCGGTGGCGGCCATCATCGGCGAGGTGCGCCGCGACGGCGATGCCGCCCTGCGCCGCCTGACGGAGCAGTTCGACGGCGTGCAGCTCGACGATTTGCGGGTTCCCGACGAGGAGATCCAAGCCGCCCTGCGACGGGTGCCCTCCGAGCTCCAGGACGCGCTCGACGTCGCCCACGATCGAATCCTGGCCTACCACGCCCACGAGTCGGGCGAGGCGCCGATCGGCGACTTCGAATCGGGTGGTATCGGTGTGCGCCATCTGGTTCGACCGGTCGACCGCGCCGGTTGCTATGCGCCGGGTGGTCGGGCCCGCTACCCGTCGACGGTGCTCATGTGCGCCGTTCCCGCCCAGGTCGCCGGGGTCGAGTCGATCGTCCTCTGCGTCCCGCCCGGGCCCGATGGGCGCATCGATGACGCCACCCTGGCCGCGGCCGCGGTGGCGGGGATCCACGAGGTCTATCGGGTGGGCGGGGCCCAGGCCATCGCCGCCATGGCCTACGGAACCGCATCAATCGACCCCGTCGATGTGATCGTCGGCCCCGGTAACCGCTACGTGGCCGAAGCCAAGCGCCAGGTGTCGGGGGTGGTCGGTGTGGCGTCGGCCTTTGCCGGGCCATCCGAGGTGGTGGTGATCGCCGGCCCCGGCACCCCCGCCGAACTGGCGGCCATCGACCTGGTCGTCCAGGCCGAGCACGGTCCCGACGGACTGGCATGGCTGCTGACCTGGTCGGAGGCAGTGGCCGATGCAGTCACCGCCCACGTCGACCGCATCGTGGCCGCTTCCCCGCGCCGTGGCGACCTCGAGGCCACGCTCGACGCCGGCGGCTATGTGGTGATGGTGGACGGCGAGCAGCAGGCGTGCGCCGTGGCCAACATCGTTGCTCCCGAGCACCTCGAGTTGCTGACCGAGGATGCCGAGTCGTTGGTGTCCCGCATCACCTCGGCCGGCGCCATCTTCGTCGGGGCGAACTCCCCGGCCAGCGTGGGCGACTACCTGGCCGGTCCCAACCACGTCCTCCCGACCAACCGGACCGCTCGCTTCGCCAGCGCCCTGAGGGTTGACGACTTCCGACGTCACATCCACGCCATCACGGTCAGCGAGAAGGCCCTCGAGGTCCTCGGTCCGCATGTGGTGACCCTGGCCGAGACCGAGGGCCTGCCCGCCCACGCCGAGTCGGTGCGCCTGCGATGGCCTCGGTAGAGCCCGATCCGCGCGCCCGCGGGGCGCTCCCGGCGGTGCGGGCCGACTTGGCCGCCCTGACCGGCTATCACTCGCCCCAGGTCGACGTCGAAGTCCGGCTCAACACCAATGAGGCTCCCCTCCCGCCACCGCCCGGGTGGCTGGAGGCGTACCGCTCCGGCTTGAGCGCCATCGATTTCAACCGGTACCCGGACCGCGACGCCACCTTGCTGCGTCAGGCCCTGGCCGACAGCCATGGGGTCCGTCCCGATCGGGTCTTCTGTGCCAACGGCTCCAACGAGATCCTCCAGTGCCTGTTGCTGGCCTTCGGCGGACCGGGGCGAACGGCGGCCCTCTTCGAGCCGACCTACACCCTCCACCGCCACATCGCCCGCATCACCGGCACCGCGGTGGCGGCCGGCATCCGCACGGACCAGTTCCTCCTCGACCTGGGCGAGGTGCAACGGGTGCTCGAGGCCCACGACCCGGTCATCACCTTCCTGTGCTCGCCGAACAACCCGACCGGACGGGCCGATCCCATCGACCAGATCGAAGCCGTGCTGACCATGGCCCCCGGTCTGGTCGTGGTGGACGAGGCCTACGGGCAGTTCGCCCCGTCGTCGGCCCTGGACCTGCTGCGTCGGGGTGGCCCCGGCGCCGAGCGCCTGGTGATCGTACGCACCTTCTCGAAGACCTGGTCGATGGCCGGGGTGCGGCTCGGGTATGTGATCGCGGCGCCGGAGGTCATCCAGGCCTGCCAGTTGGTGGTGCTGCCGTATCACCTCGACGCGGCCAAGCAGCTGGCCGGTCGGCTGGCCCTCGGCTTCGTGACGGAGATGGAGGCCAGGGTGGCCATGCTCAAAGAGGAGCGGGGGAGGATCGCCGCCGCCTTGGCGGGCCTTCCCGTCGAGACCTGGCCCTCTGACGCCAACTTCATCCTCTTCCGGCCCACGGCGGCGAAGGCCCGAGAGGTGTGGGCCAGGCTCCTCGATGCATCGGTGCTCGTGCGAGACTGTTCCGAGTGGCCCGGGCTCGACGGGTGCCTCCGGGTCACCGTCGGGCTGCCCGACGAGAACGACCGGTTCCTGGCCGCCCTGACAGAGAGTCTGCGATGACCGCCTCGACATCCACGCCCGCCGCGACCCACCGCACCGGGACGGCCCGGAGGGCGACCAAGGAGACGTCCATCGACGTCGACCTCGACATCGACGGGTCGGGGTCCACCGAGGTCTCGACCGGCCTGCCGTTCTTCGACCACATGGTCAGCCAGTTGGGCCGCCACGCCGGCTTCGATCTCAAGGTGGTGGCGAGCGGCGACCTCGATGTCGATGCCCACCACACGGTGGAGGACGTGGGGATCACCTTGGGCCAGGTGCTGTCCGAGGCTCTGGGGGACAAGGCCGGCATCCGCCGCTTCGGCTCGGTGGCGGTGCCCCTCGACGAGGCACTGGTCGAAGTCGCCCTCGACCTGTCGGGACGCCCGTACCTGGCCTACGACATCGACTTCCCTCCGGAGACCAACTCGTTGGGGTCGCCGCCGTTCGACCCCCAACTGGCCGAGGAGTTCTGGCGGGCACTGGCCACCTCGGCGGCCCTCACCCTGCACGTGCACCTGCGGAGCGGGAAGAACACCCACCACATCATCGAGGCGTCGTTCAAGGGGGTGGCACGCGCCATGCGCGATGCCGTCCGGCTCGAGGGCGGCGGCGTACCCTCCACCAAGGGGACCCTGTGATGAGGCCGTCACCCGGTTGCCCACGCCGGCCGCCGAGCCGGTGGGCGCCTGCCGGCCCGCAGTGATCGCGGTCCTCGACTACGGCATCGGGAACCTGCGATCGGCAGAGAAGGCGCTCCAGCATCTCGGAGCCGACGCCGCGCTGGTGGCCGATCCCGATCGGGCCGCGGTGGCCGACGGGGTGGTGCTCCCCGGGGTGGGGGCGTTCGGCCCCTGCGCCCAGGCCCTGCGATCGAGCGGGCTGGACAAGGCCGCCACCTCGGCCATCGAGCGGGGAGTGCCGTTCCTCGGCATCTGCATCGGTTTTCAACTGCTGTACGAAGGGTCCGACGAGGACCCGTCGGTGCCAGGCCTCGGGGCCCTGGCCGGGGTGGTCAGGCGCCTGCCGCCCGGGGTCAAGCACCCCCAGATGCAGTGGAACATCGTCGAACCGGAGCCGGGCGCCCGTCCCGGCCTGCTGGCCGGTGTGCCGGAGCCGGCCTGGGTGTACTTCGTCCATTCCTACGCCCCGGAGCGGACGGCCGACACCTCGTCCACCTGTGACTACGGCGGACCGGTCACCGCCTCGGCGGAACGGGGGGCGGTATGGGGCACCCAGTTCCACCCCGAGAAATCAGGGGCGGTCGGGCTGGACATCCTGGCCAACTTCGTGCGCCATGTGAGCGGCGCAGCCGCGTGATGGAGCTCTACCCGGCCATCGACATCCGGGGCGGCGGAGCGGTGCGACTGGCCCAGGGCGACTTCGACCGTCAGAGCGACTACGGCGACCCCGTGGCCCTGGCCCGGCGGTTCGCGGCCGCCGGCGCCCCCTGGTTGCATGTGGTGGACCTCGACGCGGCCCGGGCGGGACAGCCCGCCAACCGGCCGACGGTGCTGGCCATCGCCGCCGCCGTGGACATCCCGGTGCAGTCGGGCGGTGGGGTCCGCTCCGAAGCCGACGTCGACGAGCTCCTGAATGGAGGGGTGGCCCGGGTCGTGCTCGGCACGGCGGCCCTCGACGACCCGCAATTGGTCATGGCCATGGCGGGCATGCACCCGGGTCGCGTGGCGGTGGGCATCGACTACCGACAGGACGGCGGGGGAGTCACCGAGGTGGCGGTGCGCGGCTGGGAGGAGGGAAGCGGCCGGACGGTGGACGAGGTCCTCGCCCAACTCGCCGGCGCCGGGGTGGCGGCAGTGATCGTGACGAATATCGAGCGCGACGGCATGCTGACCGGCCCCGACCTCGACGGGCTCCGGGGCGTGCTGGCCATGACGGAGATCCCCGTGATCGCCTCCGGGGGCGTCGGCGCCGCGGGCGACGTGGAGGCGTTGGCCAGGCTCGAGGTGGCATCGGGCCCGTCCCGGGCGGGCAACGGCAGCGGGGGGCGGCGGTTGTCGGGCGTGATCACCGGCCGGGCCCTGGTGGACGGTCGGATGAGCGTGGAGGAAGGAGTGGCGGCGTGCGCACTGTCCGGGTGATCCCCTGTCTGGACGTGGACGCCGGGCGGGTGGTGAAAGGCGTGCAGTTCACCGATCTCTTCGACGCCGGCGATCCGGTCGAGCTGGCCACCCGCTACGACGCCCAGGGGGCGGACGAGCTCGTCTTCCTCGACATCACCGCGTCCTCGGACAATCGGCGGACCATGGTCGAGGTGGTGTCCCGCACGGCCGAGGTGGTCTTCATCCCCTTCACCGTCGGTGGCGGCGTCCGCTCGGTGGAGGACGCCCGGCAGTTGCTCCGGGCCGGCGCCGACAAGGTCGGCGTCAACACCGCGGCCGTCGACCGGCCCGATCTGGTCGCCGAGTTGGCCGACGAGTTCGGGAGCCAGTGCGTGGTGGTGGCCATCGACGCCCGTCGCCAGGTCGGCGGGCCGGGCCCGGCCGATGGCGATCGATGGGAGGTGTTCACCCACGGCGGGCGGACGCCGACGGGAATGGACGCGCTGGCCTGGGCCGAACGGTGCGCGGCACTCGGAGCCGGCGAGATCCTGCTCACGTCGATGGATCGCGACGGCACCCGGGACGGCTTCGATCTGGCGCTGACCCGGCAGGTGGCCAGGAGGTGTCCGGTGCCGGTCATCGCCTCCGGCGGGGTGGGCTCGCTTCAGCATCTGGTCGACGGGGCGCTCGACGGGGAGGCCGACGCCGTGTTGGCGGCCTCCATCTTCCACCTCGGGGAGTTCACCGTGGCCGAGGCCAAGTCGTACCTGCAGTCAGCCGGAGTCGAGGTCCGCCCTGTGTGACGCTCCGGCGGCCCTCCGCCTGGGCTCGCGTCGGCCTGCGGTAGCCTTCACCTGTGGCATCAACGACGTCAGAAGCACCAACGACCAGCCAAAATGGGGATTCCGGCCACGCCAAGCTGGCCATTACCGTGTTGGCCGACCGGGTGTTGGTGCAGGTGGGCCAGGCCAAGGGTGAGCGCCGCTCGCGTTCGGGCATCCTGATTCCGGCCACGGCGCAGGTCTCGCGCCGGTTGGCCTGGGCCGAGGCGGTGGCCGTGGGCCCGCACGTCCGCTCGGTGAAGGTCGGGGACACGGTGCTGTTCAATCCCGAGGACCGCTTCGAAGTCGAGGTCCACGGGGACGAGTACGTGATCTTGCGTGAGCGGGACATCCACGCCATCGCCGCCACTCGCATCGACGGTGGCACCGGGCTGTACCTCTGACTTCGAACCCGGTGACCGGCTCACGCCGGCCACCTCGGGGGAGGAAGCCTCCCCCCACCAGACATCGAACCCACTGCACCAGGGAGCACCGCTCGTGAGCACCACCGGGACGACCGACAACTTCGAGGCGACGCCGATCGCCTTCCGGGAGGACCAGCTGGCCCAGATCGCCTACGACCGGGACGGACTCGTCGCCGCCATCGTGCAGGACGCCACGGATGGCGCCGTGTTGATGTTCGCCTGGATGAACGCCGAGTCCCTCCGCAAGACACTGGAGACCGGGCGGTCCTGGTTCTGGAGCCGGAGCCGCCAGGAATTCTGGTGCAAGGGGGAGACCTCCGGTGACCGGCAGTATGTTCGCAGCGTCCACTACGACTGCGACGGTGACGCCCTGTTGGTGGTGGTCGACCAGGAGGGCGCGGGAGCCTGCCACACCGGTCAACGGACCTGCTTCTTCCGTTCCTTCGGCGACACCCCGCCCGACCAATGACCGCGGTGGCGGGCGACGGTGCCTCGGGGCCCGGCGCGGCCGGATTCCGCTCCCTGGCGGGCAAGCACCGCCTCGTCCCGGTGTGGCGCCAGATGGTGGCCGACACGCTCACGCCCGTGGCCGCCTTCCTCCAGCTCGTCGGCAGCACCGAGCACTCGGGTTTCCTCCTCGAGTCGGTCGAGGGGGGCGAGCGGTGGGGCCGGTACTCCTTCGTGGGCCGCAACCCCTTGGCCACCGTCACCGCGCATGGGAACCGGGTGAGCGCGGCCGGGGCTCTCGACCTCGATGTGGTGACGGGCGGCGGCGTGAGCGGGAACGGAGGAGTGCTGGCGGCGCTGGAATCCATTCTCGGCGCATTCGACTCACCCGACCTCTCCGACCTGCCCCCGCTCCATGCCGGACTCGTCGGCTACCTCGGCTACGACGTGGTCCGCGAGGTCGAGCACCTTCCCGACCCACCGCCGGACGACCTGGGCCATCCCGACGCCATCCTGGCCGTGATCGGCCAGTTGGCTGCATTCGACCACTGGCGTCAGCGGGTGGTGCTCGTCGACAACGTGGTCATCGACCCCGATTGGGGGCCGGACGAGCTCGACGCCGCTCATGATCAGGCGCTGGTCCGGCTGGATCAGCTGGCCGGCGATTGCTTCAAGCCACTCGACCAGACGGGACGCCCCCTGCCCGAGCGGGCAGCGGCCCCCGACGATGTGCGGCGCACCATGTCCGACTCGCTGTATGAGGATGCCGTCCGGGCGGCCAAGGACCACATCACCGCCGGCGATGTCTTCCAGGTGGTGTTGTCCCAGCGCTTCGACCTCGACGCGCTCGACGTCGACCCGTTCGAGGTCTACCGGGTCCTGCGGCTGGTCAATCCCAGCCCCTACCTCTACTTCCTGCGCTTCCCCGAAGTCACGGTGGTCGGGGCGTCACCCGAGCCCATGGTCCGGCTCCGTGATGGAACGGTCATCTCCCGTCCCATCGCCGGCTCGAGGCCGAGGGGAGCCACTCCCGCCGAGGACGGTCGCCTCGAAGGCGAGCTGGTCGAGGACCCGAAGGAGGTGGCGGAGCACGTGATGCTCGTCGACCTGGCTCGCAACGACGTGGGCCGCGTGGTCACGTTCGGCACCGAGGTGCTGGACGAGACGATGGTGGTCGAGCGCTACAGCCACATCATGCACCTCACCTCTCAGGTGTCGGGCCGCCTGGCCCCGGGCAAGGGCCCCATCGACGTCCTGCGGGCCACCCTGCCGGCGGGAACCCTCTCCGGTGCGCCCAAGGTACGGGCCATGGAGATCATCGATGATCTCGAGCCCACCAAGCGGGGGGTCTACGGAGGCGTGGTCGGCTACCTCGACTTCTCCGGCAACCTCGACACGGCCATCGCCATCCGGACCATGACCGTCAGCCCCGACGGGAAGGCCTCCGTGCAGGCCGGCGCGGGCATCGTGGCCGACAGCGACCCGGCCTCGGAGAACGCCGAGTGCGCCGACAAGGCTGCGGCCATGTTGTCAGCGGTGGCGATTACCCGATCGGCCAAGGCCACCACGAAGCCACAGGGGCTCCGGTGACCCACCAGGCGGACCGGAAGACCGACCCCGCCGCCGGGTACGAGGCGCTCAGAACGACCGCCGCCGCGCATGTCCTCCCCCGTGACGTCGTGCGCGTCTCCGGGCCGGAGGCCACCTCGTACCTCCAGGGCCAGTGCAGCCAGGATGTGGCCGGCCTCGGGCCGGGCGCCGCCGCCGACGCACTGCTGCTGAGCCCGCAGGGGAAGGTCGACGCCTTCATCCGGGTCATCCGCACCGCCGATGATGAGTTCGTCATCGACGCCGACGCCGGGTTCGGGCCGGTGGTCACCGCCCGTCTCGAGCGCTTCCGCCTGCGCACGAAGGTCCAGATCGAGCCCCTCGCCTGGGTCTGTGTTGCCGTCCGCGGGCCGGCGGCGGCGGAGGCCATCGTCGGGAAGCCGCCGCTGGGCGTGCCGGTGGAGTGGCCGGGTCTGTCCGGCTTCGATCTGTTGGGCCCGGCTCCCATGGCGTCCGAGGCGCCCTGGGTCGGCGACCAGACGGTGAGATGTGGGGACGAGGCGTGGGAGGCGGCACGAATCGAGGCCGGCGTCCCGGTCAACGGTCGCGAGGTGGTCGAGGGAACCATCGCCGCCGAGGTCGGCCTGGTGGATCGGGCGGTGTCGTTCACCAAAGGATGCTTCACCGGTCAGGAGCTGGTGGCCCGGTTGGACGCCCGGGGGTCGAAGGTCGCACGCCGACTGTGCGGGGTGGTCCTCGAAACGGCCGGCGACGATGGGGGCGACCAAGGGGAGGGGCCCGGGTCAGCCGCACCCCCGGTCGGCGCCACTGTCTTCACTTCCGACCGTGGGCATGAGGTCGGGCACCTCACATCGGTGGCCTGGTCCCCCGGCATCGGCGCGCCGGTGGCCTTGGCCGTGCTGCACCGCCGGGTGAGCCCCCCAGCGGACGTGTCGGTCTCTTGGGGGCGCGACGGCGACGAGGGCGAGGGTCGCGCCGAGGCACGCCCGCTCCCGCTCATCGGGTGAGGCCATCACCGAACCTTTGGAACTGGGTTCCGTGGCGGCGGCGGTGCGACCGGGCTGACGGGACGCCTGGTCGGCGCCAGGGGCAGTGCTCTACAGTTCGCTGACCGACGCAACTGCCTCTGGCAGGCAGACCGGGGGACGTATGCAGTGGACAGGCCTGACCGATGAGTGCTGATGAATCGGTCTCGTCTCCCGCCACGCCAGGTGGGACCGTCGATCTGGACGCCGAGCGCCTGACCACCTCGACCCGCGACCCGAACGAGATGGCCGACCAGCTCCGGTCCTGGTTGGCCGACAGGCTCGGTCCTGGCAGTGCCCCGCAGATCACCGAGGTGACCAGCCCCGCCGGCAACGGGATGTCGTCGGAGACCCTGCTGTTCACGGCGGGATGGAACGACGCCGGGACGCCTGTCCAGCATCGACTGGTGGCCCGCATCGAACCTCCGTCAACAGCCTGCCCGGTGTTCACGACCTACGACCTCGACATGCAGTTCCGGGTCATGCGCCTGGTCCACGAGCACACCTCGGTGCCGGTCCCGGAGACGCTCTGGTACGAACCGGATGCGCAGGTGCTGGGTGGCCCCTTTTTCGTGATGGACCGGGTCGACGGACGGGTGCCCCCCGACGTCATGCCGTACACGTTCGGCGACAATTGGGTCTTCGACGGTACCGAGGCCGGGCGGCGGACGATGCAGGAGTCGGCCATCGAGGCGTTGGCCGGCATCCACGCCATCACCCCCGGGCGCCAGGATCTCGGGTTTCTCGAGGTCGACCAGCCCGGTTCGAGCTCGCTCGAGCGCCACCTCAACCACTGGAGGGAGTACCACGAATGGGTCGTCAAGGACGCGCCCTCCCCGCTGCTGGCTGAGTGCTTTGCCTGGCTGGTCGCCAACTTCCCCGCGGAGGTCAGCGAAGACCGTCTCTCCTGGGGCGACAGCCGCATCGGCAACATGATGTTCCGTGACGACCAGGTGGTGGCCGTCCTCGACTGGGAAATGGCGGGCGTGGCGCCGCCGGAGGTCGACATCGGGTGGATGTGCTACCTGCATCTCTTCTTCCAGGGCCTGGCCACGCAGCTAGGCGTACCGGGACTGCCCGACATGTTCCGGCCCGTCGACGTGGCTGAGGCCTACGCCAGGGTCTCCGGCCACATGCCGGCGGACCTGACCTGGTATGTGGCCTATGCCGCCATGCGCCACGGGGCCATCATGCGGAGGGTCTCCGAGCGGGCCATCTACTTCGGCGAGGCCGAGATGCCCGATGACATCGATGATCTCATCGTCCACCGGGCCACGTTGTCCGGAATGCTGGACGGGTCCTACTGGTCGGGCATCGCCCTCTGACACGAGCCCTCCCCGACGCCTGGGCCGATCGGAAGAGATGCCCGTCTCGTCTGCGCCCGTCGTGGCGGCCCGACCGATCATCTGACAGACCCTCTGCCATATGATCTAATGTCAGCATCCATCATCGTCCCGACTACGGCCACGCGGCGGCCTTGCGCCTCGCACGATGGAGATGGGGTGCCTCGTGCAGGTAATCATCCTGGGCAGTGGCAGCCCACTGCCCGACCCACATCGAGCCGGGCCGTCGACCCTGGTCCGCACGGCGGCCGGAGACTTGCTGTTCGACTGCGGGCGGGGCGTCCTGATGCGGGCCGCCGCGGTTGCGTCGGGAGCAGGAGCATTCAAGGCGCTGTTCCTGACCCATCTGCACAGTGACCACATCACCGACCTCAACGACATCTTCACGATGCGTTGGGCCATGTCGTTTCAGCCCAACCCGCTGCCGGTGTTCGGTCCGGTCGGGACTGCCGCGCTGCTCCGAGCCACCGAGGCCATGCTCGAACCTGACATCGGCTACCGCCTGGCCCATCACGATGACTTGCGATGGCGGCCTTCCTCAACGGTCACAGAAGTCGAGCGCGGCCTCATCCTCGATGAAGGTGGTGTCCGTGTCACCGCGTCTCCCACCGATCACGCCCCGGTTCGGCCGACGGTCGGCTTCCGCATCGACGAGGGAGAGCAGTCGGTGGTCGTGGCCGGGGACACGGTACCGTGCGCGGCGCTCGACGAGCTGTGCGTCGGGGCCGACGTGCTCATCCATACCGTGGTGCGGCGGGATCTGATCGAGGAGATCGGGCTTCCTCGGCTCACCGACGTGCTCGACTACCACTCATCGGTGGCTGACGCCGCCCAGACGGCCGCCCGTGCCGGTGTGGGAACGCTCGTGCTCACCCACCTCGTGCCCCCGCCGGCGCCTGGCACCGAACAGGAGTGGATTGATCAGGCAGCAGCCCACTTCGACGGTTCCGTTGTCCTGGCCACCGACCTCTTGGCCCTCGACGTCAACCAGGGGCCCTGAGCCCGGGAACCCCAGAGTGCTGCGTCCGGCAGGGACTCCCGGTGATCAGACGCCGAGGCTGCCCTTGGCGGCCCGCTCGAAGAGTCGATAGGGCATGAGCCTCTTGGCCATGATGCCGATCCTCTCGTCGAACTTGCCGACGGAGATCCGCCGGGGCGGACTCGAGGCTTCGAGGACCTTTTGCACGACGGCGGCAACCCGATCGGGCGGGACCCCGTTGGCTTCATCGGCCGCCATGACGTCGATGGCCTTGGTCACCGCCCGGGTGTACGAATCGTCGCCGGCCGGTGCGTCCACGTCGCGACGTCGCTCGGTGAAATCGGTACGCACGTTGCCCGGCTCCACCAGCGTCACCTGGACGTTGAAGGGCGCCACCTCGTAGGCCAGCGCCTCGCCATATCCCTCCATGGCGAACTTGCTGGCGCTGTAGAACGCCTGAAACGGAATGGCGACGATCCCGCCGATGGAACTGATGAGGACGATCCGGCCGTGCCGTTGACGGCGCATGACGGGGAGGGCGTGTTGCACCACCCGCACCGCCCCCCAGAAGTTGGTCTCGAGCTGCTCCCGGGCATCAGCGATGGGTGTCTGCTCGACAGCCCCGGCCAAACCCCATCCGGCACAGGCCACCACCGCATCGAGCCGGTTGTGCTCGGAGAGAAGATCTGACATTCCACTCGCAACCGAACTGTCACTGTCGACGTCCATCACCATCGGCACCCATCCACCGGAGGAAGTCCCCCGGCGACTGGCCCCGATCACCTTCCAGCCCCGGGCGTGCATGCGGTCTGCACAGGCCCGGCCGATCCCGGCCGAGGCACCGGTGATCAGGATCACATCATCCATGGAGGTCGTCTCCCTTCGAGGCCGGTACCGAGGTCGGCGCACCCGCCGCTCCTTCGGTCAACTCGACCAACGGTGCGATGGGCGCCAGCGGTCGAGCGGAGCTGGGGCGAGGGGGGAACCACACCACCATTCTGGTGCCCCGTCCCTCGACCACCGGCGACTCGGCCCGGACCGCGGCCCCCATGGCTGCCGCCAACTCGGCCACGATGGCCAGGCCCAGACCGGAGCCGATGCGCCGACCGCTGACCCGATCGGAGACGAAGTGTCGTTGGAATACCTGGGACAATTGATCGGCGGGTATCCCCGGACCATCGTCGACCACCCAGACCGTCGGCATGCCTCCGACCTCTCCGACTCCGACGTCGATCCGGTGCTCGGCGAAGGACGATGCGTTCTCCATCAGGTTGGCCACCACCTGACCCAGTCGGTCCGCATCCGCGTCCACCCACAGGTGTCGACCTGACTGACCACTGGCGACGAGCTCCACTCCGAGCTCCAGGGCCCTGGGACGGAACCCGTCGACCACCTGGCGGACCACCTCGGCGCAGTCCACGGTCTGCAGGTCGAACGAGAATCGATTTGCATCCAGTCGGGCGAGATCGAGGAGGTCCTGGACCAGCCGTTGGAGTCGGCGTGCCTCCGCGCTGATCACCGTGGCCGCCGCCTTGGGGTCGTCGGTGGCTCCGTCGATGACCGCGTCGGCGAAGCCGCGAATCGAGGTCAGCGGAGTCCGCAGCTCGTGGGAGACGGAGAGGAGGAATTGCCGCTCCTGGTCCCTGGCGCGCACCAGGTTGGCTCCCATGGCGTTGATGGCGTCAGCCAACTGGGCGAATTCGGGATCCTCGTGAGGCCGCACGGGAACAGTGGCGTCGAGGTCTCCGGACGCGATCCGACGTGTGGTGGCCACCGCGGCTACCAGCGGACGGGTGAGACGGCGGGCCAGGGCAGCGGACACCAATGCCGCCACCACCAGGGCGATGGCCCCCAGCAAGACGAAGTACCGGATGCCGCTGACGGGATTGTTCACCTGGCGGGTCACGACCAGTACCGGCAGGTAGGCAGTCACCCTGGCGATCGGGGTGGGAACTGCTGAGTACACCAGCAGCGAGGAGGTGTGCCCAGTGGTCTGTGCGCCCGCTTGCAGCCGGGGGACATCGAGCTGCCTGATGGTGAGATTCGATGGCAATGCCCCGACGATCGACCCATTGGGAAAGAGCTTCACGACATTGATGCCGGCGAAGGCACCGGCATTGGAGATGATCCGGAACTGCCGCGTGAAGGCGGCCTTGGTCACCGAGCCGTCGGAGATGGTCGAGGAGATGGCCCGGGCCTGGACCGACATCTCTTGTTGGCTGGTGCTCACCGCCGCCCGCCGGATCAGATAGAGGCTCCCGACCGCGGTCACGGCCAGGGTCACCGCCACGAGAACCAGAATGGAGATGGTGAGCCGGCGTCTCATCCCAGTCGGTAGCCGACGCCCCACACCGTGGCCAGCGGGAGGCCATCCCCCAGTTTCTTGCGCAGCTGGCGGACGTGGACGTCGACGGTTCGTTCGTCACCGCACCAGCCGTCGCCCCAGACTCCGTTGAGGAGTTGGCGGCGCGACAGGGCCAGCCCGATATTGTCGGCCAGATACGCCAACAGGTCGAACTCTCGGGTGGCCAAGGGGACCACGGTGCCGTCGAGCCGGATCTCCCTCCGACCCGTGTCGACCTCGATGCTGCCCAGCTCGACCACGGCGGGGGCCGCCGTCTGGGGCGCCGCGGTGCGACGCAAGATGGCATGAACCCGAGCCACCAGCTCGCGGGCGGAGAAGGGCTTGGTGACGTAGTCATCGGCCCCGAGCTCGAGGCCGAGCACCCGGTCCACTTCGTCGTCCCGCGCACTGAGGATCAGCACCGGCATGGTCCCGAGGGAGGACGGACTGCCCGATGGATCGGTCCCGGACAGGGGTTGCACGTGTCGAAGCCGTCGGCAGACGTCGAATCCGTCGAGCTTCCCGGGCAACCCGATGTCGACGATGACCAGACTCGGATGCTCACGCTCGACCACCTGCAGTCCACGCTCACCGTCGTCCGCCTGCAGCACCCGGAACCCGTCGCGCCGCAGGTACATGGCCACGAGGTCGGAGATGTGGTGATCATCTTCGATCACCACCAGGGTCTGCTCGCCGGCCACCATGGAGACCAGCCTGCCACTGCACGAGCCACCTCGTCCGTCATGGTTAGGGAAGTGTGAGCCGAGTGCCCTTCCGGGGTCGGCAGGATCGGAGTTGGTACCGCACCGTCACGGACCGTGGGGGCGGCGCTCACGACGCCAGACGACCCGGAGCCCCGACCAGGTGTCGTCGATGGCGCAGACCTTGTTGTCGACCAGGCCCAGTGGCAGCGCCACCTCCCGGACGACCCCCTCGGTGACATCGGTCTCGACCCCGGACGCCCGCCTCGGCCACGCGATCCAGAGCCCTCCGTCGGAAAAGACCATGGTGCCGAGGACGCCGATGCGTCGCTCGAGTTCCATCCTCCGGACGAAGAACGCCACCACCACGTCGGCCCTTCCTCGTGCCTGGTGCTTCACGACCACACCGGATGGCATCTCGGTCAGCACGCCGGGCGGGGCTTTCAGGAGGGCCAGCGTCGTCCCCGGTCTCAGGCCGAGCTTGCTCGGTAGGGGAGTTCCGCTGTAACCCGGCACGACCACGTTGTATCGCACTCGGATCAGTGAGGGTGCACCCAACGAGGCGGTAGCTCTGGAGGTTCACGATCCAGTCCGGCCTGGCCGCGGCCAGGCATGGGAGCATGGCCCACCATGGTGTGCGGCGACAAGGGGTGGCGCGGGTGCGGGCGCGCTTCGGTGCCCGGGTCCCCATTGGGGACAACTCGCCGTACGCCCCGGTTGGTCGCCCGGGTGGCGACGGGCATCGCCGTGGCCCTGGTGCTGACGGCGGCCGGCTGCTCCAACTCTGCTCCGTCGGCGTCGGCTGACGCCGCCAACCCGTTCTTCAGCGGTCGGTTCACCACTAGCGTCAACCCGCACACCTTCGGGCAGGATCCGTCGTGGACGGCAGACGGACGGATCCTCTCCAACGAGAACGACGGGTCCGGCGTCTCCCAGATCTATGTGTCGACCGTCGCCGGGACCAACTCGTCCTGTCTGACGTGCGGTCAGGCGGGGCCCAACGGGTTCCCCCAGGAGCGGCCCGAGGGGGATTGGATCCTCTTCTGCTCCTTCCGGGGCCAGACCGTGACCTTCGGAGCGCCCTGTCTCGGCGGTATCGGCAGCGACCTCTACGCCATGCGCCCGGACGGGAGCCATCTGACCCGGTTGACGGGTCCCGCCACCCCACCCAACGCCGGGGGCGCCCCGTACGACAACTACCACCCCTATTGGGCACCCGATGGCCGCCACCTCATCTGGACCCACGTCGACTATCGCTCCCTCGCCCAGGGCGGGACCCAGTGGACCATCGTCCTGTCGAGCTTCGGGGTGGACAGGAGCGGAAACGCGGCGCTCAGTGACCTCACCGTGGTTGCGCCCGCGGGGGACAACGCCTACGAGACACAAGTGTGGGCACCGGATGGCAGCGGTGTGCTGTACACGTCGCTGAGCTCGGACGGTGACAAGGGCATCGGCTGGCTCAATTCGGAGCTCTACTTCATGCGCCTCTACGGCGGTGGCGCGTCCCCGGCTCACCCCCGCATCACCCATATCACCGACGGGAGCCCGGGCTGGGACGAGCAGGCGGTGTTCACACCGGACATGAAAGACGTGATCTGGATGTCGAGTCGGGATGCGGCCACGTGGTACGAGACGGTCGTCACCGCGGCCCGGCAGGCCGGCTACAACCCCCCATTCGAGAATGAGGTGGTTGGGCCCTTCTTCGTCCTGACCGTTCTCGACCCGAAGTTCCGAACCGACCTCTACGAGCTCGATCTCCGAACCCACGCCACACGCCGGCTGACCGACCTGCACCAGGTGGTGCCGGAGTTCTACTTCAACCCCTCCGGCACCGAGCTGATCTGGACCACGGGCGAGCGCAGCCATACCTACATCGGTACCTTCCCCACCACCACCGTGCCCGTCCGACCACCCCTGCGGCCCGATGCCGCCTGGGTCAACGCACCGGCCCATGGCGACCACACGCCTCCCCGGCCGGAGAAGGCCACCTCCATCACCATCAACCCGGCCGCCATTCCCGCGCAAGAGGGAGAAGCCATCTCACTGATGGAGAGCCAGCTGTCCACCCTCGCCCATCTTCTCCAAGGGCTACCGGGCGGCTCGGGGTGCTGCCAGGCCCCGGCCTGAGGCCGGCGGATGAGCCGGCGGATGAAACGGCTCCGGACCAGCGATTCCTCGTCGTCCGTTCCCGAGCCATCAGGATGGGCGGAACATCATCGTTGGTAGCATCGAGTGGCTATGCCGGCCTACCTCGAGACGATCGTCACCGCCCACCGTGCACAAGCCGCCCTGGACCGCCGCGATCTCGACCAAGCCGTCGAGGAGGCCGGCCGGTGCGGCCCGGTCCGGCCGTTCGCCCCGGCCGTTCGGGACGCCGCTGCCCGGCACGGGATCGGGGTGATCGCCGAGATCAAGCGCCGGTCTCCGTCCAAGGGAGACCTCGACCCCACGCTCGACCCGGCCCTCCTGGCCCGGGACTACCAGGATGGAGGGGCGGCGTGCCTGTCGGTCCTCACCGACCGGGAGTTCTTCGGCGGCTCCCCCGATGACCTTCGTTCCGCCCGCTCCGCCTGTTCGCTCCCGGTCCTGCGCAAGGACTTCACGGTCAGCGCCCTCGACGTGTGCGACGCCCGGGTCATGGGGGCCGACGCCGTGCTCCTGATCGTGGCCGCGCTCAGCGACGCAGAATTGTCGTCCTTCCTCGATGTCTCCCACCGGTGTGGGCTGACGCCCCTGGTCGAGGTGCACGACGAGCTCGAGCTCCGACGGGCCCTCGACGCCGGCGCCGATATCATCGGGGTCAACCAACGCGACCTGCACACGTTCGAGGTGGACCACCAACGGGCGCAGAAGCTCGCCGCCATGATGCCGCCCGGGGTTCTGGCCGTGGCCGAGTCCGGCATCCAGGACGACGGCGATGTCCGCCGGCTGGCCGAGGCCGGGTACCGGGCCGTCCTGGTGGGGGAGGCGCTGGTCCGTTCGGGGGACCGGCCTGCCGCACTGGCGCGGCTCCTTGGACACGGGACATGACCCCCTACGACGCCGTCGGCGAGGTCGACGGATTGTTCGTGAAGATCTGTGGTGTGACCTCCGAGGCCGACGCCCTGCTGGCCGTGGGCATGGGAGCCTCGGCGGTGGGCTTCGTCTTCGCACCCTCTCCCCGCCAGATGGCCCCGGCGGCGGTGGCCGACATCGTCAAGCGCCTGCCCCACGAGACGGTGACGGTGGGAGTGTTCCGGGACGAAGCCCCCCAGCGGGTCATCGATATCGCCAACCAGATCGGTCTGCGCGCCGTGCAACTGCACGGGGTCGAGTCCATCGAGGACACCCAGTGGATCAGCAGCCGGGTGGGATGGACCATCAAGGCCTTTCCGGCCGGACATCGCAATATCGATCGCTTCCACCGCTACGGGGCCGACCTGCTGCTGATCGACGGGGCCAATCCCGGGTCGGGCGAGCTCTTCGACTGGCGCCTGGCCGAGGGGGTCGTCGACCCGAGGCGACTGATCGTGTCGGGCGGGCTCACGCCCGAGAATGTGGCCGCAGCCATCTCCCACCTCCAGCCGTGGGGCGTGGACGTGGCCAGCGGAGTCGAGGCGTCACCGGGGGTCAAGGACCCCGGCAAGCTGCGCGAGTTCATCGGGGCGGCCCATACGGCGGCGCGGGCCGTCGCATCCGAGGCCGGCGTCGACAGCGGCCGGCGATCGGGGCCGGACGACGACGCATCCTCGGAGGGCGAGCTCTTCGACTGGCAGGACGAGCCGTGAGCGCCGAGATCATGGGCGACCCCGGACCGACCGGGCGGTTCGGCCAGTTCGGCGGGCGGTTCGTGCCCGAGTCGCTCGTGCCGGCGTGCATCGAGCTCGAAGAGGCCTTCCGCTCGGCGTGGGCGGACCCGGCGTTCCATGCGGAGCTCGACGGGATCCTCCGGAGCTACGGCGGGCGCCCGACTCCGGTGACGGTGTGCGGGCGTCTGTCCGAGGAGCTGGGTGTGCGGGTGTTCCTGAAGCGGGAAGACCTGGCCCACACCGGATCGCACAAGCTGAACAATGTGGTCGGCCAGGGACTCCTGGCCCGGCGCATGGGCAAGCGCCGGCTCATCGCCGAGACGGGGGCCGGCCAGCACGGGGTGGCCACGGCCACTGCTGCCGCCCTCTTCGGCATGGACTGCGTCGTCTACATGGGCGAGGTCGATACCCACCGCCAGGAGCTCAACGTCTTCCGCATGGAGCTGCTGGGCGCAGAGGTCCGCTCGGTCTCGAGCGGGAGCCGCACGCTCAAGGACGCTGTGAACGAGGCCCTGCGCGACTGGGTGGCCACGGTGGCCGACACCCACTACTGCCTCGGCTCGGTCATGGGCCCGCATCCATATCCGTGGATGGTCCGGGAATTCCAGCGGGTGATCGGCGAGGAGGCCCGGGAGCAGTGCCGGGAGCTCCTCCATGGCGACGACCCCACCGTCGTGGTGGCGTGCGCCGGCGGTGGGTCCAACGCCGCCGGAATCTTCGCCGGGTTCGCCGACACCACGGCGTCGACGCTGGTCGCCGTGGAGGCCGCCGGAGGGGCGGCCATGACCACCGGGATCCCCGGGATTCTCCACGGCATGCGGAGCGCACTCATGCAGGATGAGGAGGGCCAGATCCTGGAGGCCCGGTCCATCTCCGCCGGCCTCGACTATCCGGGCATCGGCCCCGAGCACGCTCATCTGGGCGAGCTCGGCCGCGCCCGCTACGAGTCGGCCGAGGACAAGCAGGTGCTCGAGGCGTTCCAGCGGTTGGCCCGGGCCGAGGGGATCATCCCCGCCCTCGAATCGGCCCACGCCATCGCCTGGGTGATCGCCAACGCCGGCACGGCCGCCCTCCCAGCCGGCTCGACCGTCCTGGTCAACCTGTCGGGGCGGGGCGACAAGGACGTGGCCCAGGTCCGCGACGTGCTGCGGGCATGAGCCCCGGCACCACGGGCGTCCCACCGGCTGACTACCTTCCGGGTCGCCTCGAGGCCGTGTTGAAGGCACGACGCCACGCCGGGTCGAAGCTGCTCGTGCCGTACGTCACCGGCGGCATGGACGACCAGTGGCTGCTGACGGTCGAGGCCCTGGCCGGGGCGGGGGCGGACGCCATCGAGGTGGGGATCCCCTTCTCAGACCCGATGATCGATGGTCCCATCATCCAGGAGGCGTCACTGCGGGCCCTGGACCGGGGGACCACGCCCGAGGGGATCTTCGCCGATCTGAGCCGCATCGACGTCGGCATCCCCATCGTGGTGATGACCTACTACAACCTGATCTACCGGGGCGGGCACGAACGGATGGCGGGGTTGATGGCGGAATGCGGCGTGGCCGGCGCCATCCTTCCCGACCTGCCCCTGGAGGAGCTCGATCCCTGGGCCGAGGCCGCCGACCGCGCCGGTGTGGCCACCGTCCTCCTGGTGGCGCCGTCGACCCCGGCCCAGCGGGTCCCCGCCGTGTGCCGACGGTCGCGCGGCTTCGTCTACGCCGTCGGCCGCATGGGAGTGACCGGGGAACAGGCCGCCCTGGCCGAGTCGGCTGGCCAGGTGGCCGAGCGGGTCGTAGAGGCCACGGACCTCCCGGTGTGCGTGGGCATCGGGGTGTCCACCCCTGAGCAGGCCGTGGCGCTGTGCCGGGTGGCCGACGGCGTCGTGGTCGGGTCGGCCCTGGTCCGACGACTGCTCGAGGGGGCCGGGCCGGAGGGAGGGGCGGAGTTCATCGCCTCCTTGCGTCGGGCCCTCGACACCGGCTGAGGTTCCGACGGGCCGTCCGCCTACCCTCGATCCGGACGGATCATCTTGAACACCGCCCGGAGGAACGGCTTGCGCCCCTGGCTCTCCGCCCGCTGCTGCAGCCGCCGCCGGATGAGCTCGCGGCGCTCCTGGAGGTCATGGAAGGTGATCGGATCGGTCTCGTCCGGAAAGCCCATGGCGGCCCGGTACCCGTCGAGGTCGATCGGCGTCTCGGCCAGGTCCATGCCCACCTCGCGTGCGATCTGCTCACCGTGGCGTTCGGTGAAGTAGGTCACCACCTCCAGGATCTCCCCGAGGATGTCGACGTCGGGGGCCATGGTGGCCATGGCGCCGTTGAGGAACAGGATGTCCTTGACGAACAGCATCAGCTCCTTGGGCAGCCGGGCCCCGTAGCCCAGCAGTGCCTTGGTCACGTCGCGCAGCTCGGCCACCATCTGATCGGCGGTGAGGGTGGTGGGGTCGATCGGGGGACGGTCCAGTCCGAGATCACGGATGACAGCGTCGATATCGGAGTCGGCCGGCAGCGCCCCCAGGTCCCGCAGCGCCTCGACCTGCACCGTGATGTTGTTGGTGGTCGCCCCCATCTGCAGCCGGAGGAAGGCCAGGCGCTTGCGCTCGTCGAGCCGCCCGGTGATCCCGAAGTCGAGCAGGGCCACCGTCCCGTCGGATTGGACCATGAGGTTCCCGCCGTGCAGGTCTCCGTGGAACACCCCGTAGAGCAGGGCCCCCTCGAGGAAGGCGATGAGGCTCGAGCGCAGCACCGCGGCAGTGTCGATGCCGGCGGCTCGCATGCCGGCGGCATTGCCCCAGGTGAATCCGTGCAGATGCTCCATGACCAGCACCCGCTTGGTGACCAGCACCGGATGGGGTCGGGGCACCACGATGGATCGCTGCCCCGTTCCGGCATGGACGGCGGCAATGTCGAGCATGTTCTGCGCCTCGAGACGGAAGTCCAGCTCCTCGACGATGGTCTCCGCGAACAGTTCGACCAGGGCGGGTGGATTGGTCAGTGCCGCCACCGGAATCCGCCCCACCAGGATCGGTGCGATCCAGGACATCGCGGCCACATCCAGCCGCACCAGCGAGGCCACGTTGCGCCGCTGGACCTTCACCACCACTCGCTCACCGGTCCGCAGCGTGGCTGCGTGCACCTGGGCGATGGACGCCGAGGCGATGGGCGTGGGATCGAACGAGACGAACACGTCGGTGAGTGATCGGCCCAGATCCTCCTCGACGGTCCGGCGAACGGTGGCGAACGGCTCGGGCGGGACATGATCGCGCAGCAGCCGGAACTCCTCCACCAGCTCCTCGGGGAAGATCCCCTCGCCGGAGGACAGGATCTGGCCCAGCTTGATATAGGTGGGCCCCAGTCGCTCGAAGGCCGGCCGAAGGCGGCGGGACAGGCCGGACCGCGACGTCGGGGTGCCCCGGTCGCGCATGCCCCATCCGATGAGAGCCCCACCCAGCCGCAGGCCCACCGCCATGACCCTGGCCCCCGGTGGGAGGCGCTGGCGCCTGACCAGCTGCCGGGCCAGGTCGGCCGCTTCGGCCCGGAGAGCGTCGATGTCGCCGGTGGTCCCGGTAGGGAAGCGCCAGGCCATGTGGGCCGGCTCGACGGTCCACGGCCCGTTGGGGGTGAAGGCTCCGAAGGCCAGATCGGGACGACCGGGGAGGGCCGCACCCGGCTCGGGGCGGTCATCTCCGACAGGCTCGGGTCGGCTCAGTTGTTCGACCATGGGTACCAACGGTAGGGGGGAATGGCGCCCGGGCCGTCGGATGTGGGCCGCCACGGCCGGGCGGCCTCAGGCCGGGGCGATCACCAGGCACCCGTTGTGCCCACCGAACCCGAAGGAGTTGGACAGCACCGGGCTGGGATCCCACGGGCGAGCGGCGCCGGCCACGATGTCGAGGTGGATGTCCGGGTCCGGCTGCTCGTAGCCGGAGGTGGGCGGGATCAGCCGGTGCTGGATGCTGAGCACCACGGCCACGGCTTCGATCGCCCCACACGCGCCCAGGCCGTGGCCCGTGACTCCTTTTGTGGAGGTGACCGGAGGGGAGGCGGCGCCGAACACCTTGGCGATGGCGTCGGATTCGGCCCGGTCGTTGAGGGGCGTTGAGGTCCCGTGGGCGTTGATATGGCCGATCTGGTCGGCGCTGACGCCGGCGTCATCCATGGCCAACGTCATGCACGCAGCCGCCCCCGACCCTCCCGGGATCGGTGCCGTGATGTGGTGGGCGTCGGCGGTGCTCGCCGACCCGGCCAGCTCCCCGTAGATGTGCGCCCCCCGGGCTTCGGCGTGCTCCCACGCCTCCAGCACCAGGGCCCCGGCGCCCTCGGTGATGACGAAGCCGTCGCGCCGGATGTCGAAGGGCCGCGAGTTCCCCGAGGTGGAGAGGGCGGTCATGTTGGCGAACGCCGCCATCCCGACGCCGGTCATTCCCGCCTCGGCGGCACCGCCGATGGCCACGTCGAGGCGACCGGATGCCACCAGGCGCGCCGCGTGCCCGATGCTGTGGGCACCGGCGGCGCAGGCCGTGGTGACCGTCTCGGAGGGCCCGTGCCAGCCCATGCGGATGGACACGGCCGCCGCCCCGGCGTTGGACATCATCATGGGCACCAGTCGGGGCGAGACCCGGCGAGGGCCCTTGTGGTCGAAGACGATGATCTGGTCCTCCAGGGTCTGCAGGCCTCCGACACCGGTTCCCATCACGACGCCCGAGCGTCCCGGATCGGCGTTCACCTCGCCTGCATCGTCGAGGGCCATGGTCGCCGTGGCGACGCTGAACTGGGCAAACCGGTCGTGCTGGCGGGCATCCTTGGGAGTGAACCAGCCCTCGGGATCGAAGTCCGGCACGCGGCGCTCACCGACCGGCGGCGGACCGTTGAGGCCCGTCCACAGCGCCTCGGTTCCGACGCCGCAGCACGAGACGACCCCCAGGCCGGTGATGGCCACCCGTCGACCGGCGACCGGGCCCTCCGGGCCGATGCCCAGCTGCATCAGAGCTTGGCGCTGATCAGATCGAACGCCTGGCCGATGGTCTCGATGCCCTCGAGCTCGGTCTCCTCGACCGAGACGTCGAACGTCTCCTCCAGCGCCATCACCAATTCGACCAGGTCGAGACTGTCGGCATCGAGGTCCTCGGTGAACCGCGCCTCCTTGGTCACCTTGTCTGCAGGCACCTGGAGGACTTCAACCGCGCACTCCTTGAACTTCTCGAATGCCTCGTCGTTGCTCACGCACTTGCTCCTTTTGTCATGGGTTTGTCATCGGTCTTGGTCGTGGCTGGGTCCTGGTGCCCGTGGCTCCTCGGACACTTCGGGCCCTCCCGGCCCTAGAGGCCCATGGACAGCCCACCGTCCACCGGCAGGACCGCGCCCGTGATGTAGGCCGCCCCGGCCGAGGCCAGAAAACCCACGGCCTCGGCTACCTCGTCGGGTCGGGCCACCCGACCCAGGGGAACCTGGGCTGCGAACTCGCTCAAGCGTTCCTCTCCGAGAGCCGCGAGCATATTCGTTTCGACCAGCCCAGGGGCAATTACGTTGACCGTGATCGACCGGCTGGCCACTTCGCGGGCCATCGAACGGGCCATGCCCACCAGGCCGGCCTTGGATGCCGCGTAGTTGGCCTGGCCCGCCGAACCGATGAAGGCCCCGACCGACGAGACCATGATCACCCGTCCCCGGTGGAGGCGGATCATCTTGGCCAGGGCCCGTTTGGTCACCCGGAACACCCCGGTCAGATTGGTGGCGATCACTTCGGACCAGGCCTCCTCGCTCATCCGCAGCACCAGGGTGTCGTGGGTGATCCCGGCATTGGCCACCAGGATCTCGACGGGGCCCCAAGTCTCCTCGATGGCGGCGAAGGCCGCGTTGACCTGGTCCGGGTCGGTGACGTCGCAGGCCAAGGACAACAGCCGATCGGGATGCGGGTCCTGGTCGCCCTCGACCGGTCCGGACCTCGAGGTGACGGCCACCCGGTCCCCCTGGGCCAGGAACCACTGGGCGCAGGCCAGCCCGATGCCCCGCGAGCCCCCGGTGACCAGGACGACCCTGCCCTCGGTGGCAGCCTCGGCCCCGGCACCCCCCTCAGGGGCGGCGTCGGTCACCCGGCACTTCCGGGGCTTCGTATCCAGGCGACGGGCTGACCCTCGACCACTCGCTCACCGCGCACGGCCAACCAGCGCACCAGGATGCCGTGGAACGGGGTCCGTACGTCGGTGAGGCCGACCGTGCCCACCCGGTCGCCGACCGCCAGGATGGACCCGGGAGCCGCCCCCTGGCCGCTGCCCGGAGCCGCCGTGGCCTCCGCCAGTGCCGTGCTCTCCAGGGCGGCCAGCCCCACATCCGGCTCGAACACCCCCGGGGCAGGGCTGACGATGACCCGTTCGGAGGTGTAGAGGTGCTCGCCCTGGTGGGCCTCGGCCGTGGCCGTCCACTCGTCGGTGCCCGCCACCATGTCCATGAGCTTGTCGAGATCGTCGGGGACAGCAACCGCCACCCCCCGCACGTCCGGGACGGTTCGACGGACCAGACCGGTGAGCACTCCCCCCGGTCCGAGCTCGGCCAGCACCGTTGCCCCCCGTCCGCTGAGGGTCTCCAGCAACTGGCGCCACCGGACCGGACTGCAGAGCTGAGACGAGAGCAGTCCCGGCCATTCGCCGGCATCGGCGTGGATGCGGGCATCCACATTGGCCACCACGGGAACCTCGGGTGCGTGGAACTCGACGGCGTCGAGGGTCTGGCGAAGCCGGGTTCGCGCCGGAAGCATCAGTTGGGTGTGGAAGGCGCCGGACACCGGGATGGGGAGCACCTTGCGGGCGCCGAGCTCCTTGGCCCGCTCGGTGGCGACAGCGATCCCCTCGACGGTGCCGGCGATGACCACCTGTCCCGGTGCGTTGTAGTTGGCCACCCAGACCTCTGCCTCGGCCCTCTGGCAAGCGGCCTCGGCGTCGTCGTCGGAGATGCCGATCAAGGCGGCCATGGTGCCCGGGCGTTGGTCGGCCGCAGCCTGCATGGCGTCGCCCCGCTCGATGACCAACCGGGTCCCGTCGCTGAGGGACAGGGCTCCCGACGCCACCAAGGCGGTGTACTCACCCAAGCTATGGCCGGCACACGCCCCCGGGAAGAGGCCGACTCGCTCGACGGCGTCCAGCACGATCAGGCTCATCACGAAGGTGGCCAACTGGGCGTTGGCAGTGAGGGTCAACTCCTCCATGGGCGCATCGAGCAGCAGCGCGGTCAGGTCGCGCCCGGCGATGTCCGAGGCTTCGGCCACCACCTCCCACGAAGGATGCTCGACCCAGGCATGGCCCATCCCAGATCGTTGCGATCCCTGTCCCGGGAAGGTAAAAGCCAGCACCCACCGACTCCTCTCGAATGCATTCGGACGAATGCGACCGCGATGGCCGGACAAGTGTGACACGGACCCGGTGCACCGGGGTGATTACCGGCCGGTCACCCGGGGCCCGCACACGGCAGGCGTGCGCCTATGGGGCCACGTCGGTGGCGCGGTATTCCTCGCCGACGGGGCCGGGACTACAGTTGCAGCGCCAGGAAGGCTGGGCAGGCAGGTAGATGCCGAGGTGCGCTTGCAGGGTTGAGACTGCCGGTGATGGGATGGAGAATTCCGCCTTGCGCTTCAACCGGAGCGATGGCGGCTGTCGACACGTTGGCCGGGCCGACGGGTCCCGTCCACACGGCAGGTTCGACTGACGGGCGGCGCCCGTTGCCGGTCAGTCCCGGTAGGGGAGGTTGGTTCGTGGCGGCAGGGCAGGGGCTCCGGATTCGCTACGTCGCCGAGCTCGACGGATTGCGCGGCGCAGCGGTAGCAGCCGTGCTCCTCTTCCACGGCGGACACCTGCGAGGCGGCTATCTCGGCGTCGACCTGTTCTTCGTACTTTCCGGCTACCTGATCACCTCGCTGCTGCTCGCCGAGTCCGGGACCAGGGGCCGGATCGCCCTGGGGGCGTTCTGGTCGCGACGGGCGCGCCGGCTCCTGCCGGCTTTGGGGCTCCTGCTCATCGGTGTCGCCCTCTACGCCAAATTTGTGGCGCAACCGGCCGATCTGCGCCAGATCCGGCTGGACGGCCTGGCCACCATCGGTTACGCGGCCAACTGGCGCTACGTACTCGAACACTTCTCGTATTGGTCGCTGTTCACCTCTCCGTCTCCCCTCCAGCACACGTGGAGCCTGGCCATCGAAGAACAGTTCTACATCGTGTGGCCGCTGGTCATGGTGTCCCTGCTGTGGTTCGGTTCTCGCCGTTCTGAGCCCAAGCCCCTGGCGCAGCGAGTGCTGGTTCTCTCGCTTGCACTTGCTGTCGTCTCGTTGGTGTTGGCCATCGCCCTCTATCGCATCGACGGCTCCAACCGCGTCTATTACGGCACCGACACGCGCGCCGCCGCCATCCTCCTCGGCGCCGCCCTGGCCGCCACCATGTCGCTGCAAGGACCAGCCCGCACTCGTGGCGGCCGAACAGCCGTCGAGGTCGCGGGTGTGGCCGGTGTCCTGATCCTGGCGTGGGCGTGGCTGCGGCTCGACGGAACCTCGCCTGTGCTGTACGAGGGTGGCCTGTTCGCCTGCTCGTTGGCCGCGGTCGCCGTGATCGCGTCGGCCACCCATCCGACCCGGGGACCGCTGGCGATGGCGCTCAAGGCCCGGCCGCTGGTGCTCCTCGGACTCATCAGCTACGGCGTCTACCTGTTTCACTGGCCGATCTTCCTCTGGATGAGCAACGTCACCGGTTTGCACGGCTGGGCGCTGTTCGGCGTCCAGGTCTCCGTGACGCTGGCCGTCTCGATCATTTCCTTCCTTGCCATCGAACGGCCGATCAGGCACGGCGCCTTTCATGCACCGAGCCTTCGCCTGCTCGTTCCGGTGGCGGCGGCCATCCTGGTCGTGTCGCTCGTGGGGGCCACGGCCGGATACAGGGCAGCGTCAGCCACAGCGCCCGGGAACGACTCGCTCGCCGCGGTAGTGCGGACGGCCCAGAGCCAGCCAGGTCAGACCCGCCTTCTGGTCGTTGGCAACTCGGTGCCCTACTTTCTGGCCCGCGAGGGATTCGACCAACTCACCACGCGGCCATCACTCCTCGTTGTCAACGGTGCCCTCCCGGATTGCTCGTTTCCGTCCGGCACCACGGGCTATCGCGTCAACGGCGGTAGCGTCGTTCCGGTAGTGGCCGAGTGTGCGGCCAACTGGGCCGCCGACGTCAACGCCTTCCGACCCGATGTCGTCCTGTTCACCATCGGCGACATCCTGGGGGAGATCCATCGCGGCGGCCAATGGCTGCGACCGTGCACGCCGGTCTTCGACGATTGGTTCGCCACCTCCCTCCACCAAGCAGCAGACGTCTTCACTCGGTACGGCGCCCATCTGGTCGTGGCCACGAGCGCCTACTCGGACTATCCGTTTGCTCCCACCAACCTGTGGCCGCAGACGGACTGCCTCAACAGGATCGAGCGCACCGCGGCGGCGTGGCCCAACACGTCTGTCGTCGACCTCGGCCACTATGTCTGTCCTTCCATCACCTACTGTCGACAGACGATCGCCGGCGTGCCCCTCCGGCCCGATGGCCTCCACTACCGTGGTCGTTCAGCTGAGGCCGTCGCCGCCTGGCTCCTGCCCAGACTCGGTCTGCGTTCGGCCGATGGCCAGCCGGTGACCATCGTGTCGTGGCGCCCGGTCGGATAGCGCACGCCTGCGGTTGCTCGTCACTGTGGATTCGCCAGGGAACGTTCTCGCGTGGGGTCCCTGGATTCGAAGACAGAGTCCGCCGCCGAGGTGCCCCGGGATTCCGACGACCGTTCGTCTCTTCGCCTCATTGCCTCGCAGCCATGGATCGCGGTGCTGGTCGGGACGTTCGTGGTCTCACGAATTCGCTTCTACGGTCAGGCTGCCTGCTCACCCGCTTCCGTCCCAGCAGCAGATAGGCGACGGAGTTCCCCGAGTTCAGCGCAGATGCGATTCGCCACATTCGCTTCGAGCCTCTGACCTGATCATCTGGGCGTCTCCGCAAGTCACGCCACACGAAGGAGGCGATGAGAGTGTGGGCGGTCAAGATTGCTGCCCACTGTGCCGGGGTGAGCTTCCGCTTCATGGTCTGAGTCTGCCACCTCTGGCGTCGCTAGAGCCGGTGGCCTGGTTCGTGTCGTCCGATGTGGAGATCGGAACTCCAGCAGAGGGTTGCCTGCTTCGCGTTCAAGCTATCCATCGTTGGTGTCCCAGCCACCCCCATCAAAACGCGCTGTGAGCAACTTGTGACCACGAACATCACGTCATTGGCTTTCGTTCACACCCTGTAGCCGCTTGACCTGCGATGTCGTCGCTCAGAGTGCGTGCCCGGGGCGGTGTGCGAATTCAGGACATAGGAGACCGGCGGTCTCGTGGATGTGTCAAGACAGAGGAGACCGCTACTGAGGAGGGTCTCCGATGGACATGGGCCGGTTTCTGATCGAGACGCACCTGCGGACGGGCAAGCCGATCAAAGAGCTGGCCCGGGACCATGGCGTGAGCCCGAGCTGGCTCTTCAAGTTGCTCCCTCGCTACCGACTCGAGGGCCCGGCTGGGCTCGAGCCCCGGAGCCGGCGTCCCAAGTCCTCGCCGTCTCGGATCGCCGATCTCTACGAGGACGAGATCGTGACGCTGCGCAAGGAGCTCGCCGATGCCGGCTTCGACGCGCTACGGCGTCGAGGGTGCGGTTGAGCAAGAGCTCTTCGCGCTCGGCATCACGGCCAAGCACGCACGTCCCTACCATCCCCAGACCTGCGGCAAGGTCGAGCGGTTCCACCAGACGCTCAAGAAGTTCGTGGGCGCCCAGAAGGGCATCGAGACCAAGAAGCAACTCCAGCGCGCCATCGACCGCTTCGTCGTCTACTACAACGACGTCCGACCACATCGAGGTGTGGGCCGTCGGACCCCTCGATCGGTCTTCGGTGGGCGCCAGAAGGCGCAGCCAACCGCCTCGCTGGTCAAGATCGACGGTCGGCGCCTGCGGCTCGACAAAGTTGACTCGACGGGTTCGGTGACCCTGCGCCATCGGGGCCGCCTTCACCACATCGGCATCGGTCGTCCCTATGCCGGTTGGCGCGTGGCCATGCTCGTCGAGGGTCTCGACATCGAGGTGGTCGGCCTGGACGGCTCACCACTGCGACGCCTCGTCCTTGACCCGACCAAGGACTACCAGCGCATGCCGTGACGGGAATGTCCTGGTCTACGATGTCTTGATACATCGGTCTCCGATGTCTCGCGACATCACAGTGTGCCCGGGGCGGGATTCGAACCCGCACGCCCTTTCGGACAGTGGATTTTGAGTCCACCGCGTCTGCCATTCCGCCACCCGGGCTGGTGCGGGCGCAGCCTATCGCCACGCCTCTGGAGTGCTCCGATCCGGACCGTGAAACCGTAGGCTCCACTGGTGGCCGGCACGGGAACGACGGGTGGAGTAACCCAGAGGTGGGACGACGTCGGGTCCCATGATTCGGTCCACCTCACCGCCGTCCAGCTCTGGATGGCCGAACTGCCACTGGTGGAGCCTGTCGTCACTGCAGGGACGGTCCATGGCCACCGACCGGTGGTCTTCGTCCAGGTGACCGGGCAGAGCAATGGCGAGGTGGTCGAAGGTTGGGGGGAGTGCGCGGCTCTGGGCGACACCGCCTATGACCGGGAGGACGCATCGGCCTCGTTCAGCGTGCTCGAAGAGACGCTGCTTCCCTCGCTGTTCGATGCGGCCGGAGCATCGCTCCGGCTGCCCCGACCGACCGCGCTGGACCTCGTCCGTCAGGCGGCGCCGGACGCCCCCCTGGCCTTCGCCGCCCTCGAGATGGCGGTGGCCGACACCCACCTCCGGGCGGAGCACCGTTCGCTGGCCGCCGTGTTGGGGGTCGAGCACGCCAGCGTCGAGCTCGGGGCGGTGGTGGGGATGTACCCGACCACCGGTGCGCTGGTGGAACGCGTGCGCGAACTGGCCGATGCCGGTTTCAGCCGGGTCAAGATGAAGATCGGCCCCGGATGGGATCTCGATCCCGTCAACGCCGTGTCGCGGGCCCTCCCGGGTCTGCGACTGCAAGTGGACGCCAACGGTTCGTACACAGAGACGGATGAGGACCACCTCATGGGGCTCGATCGACGCGGACTCCTCTGCATCGAGCAGCCGTTCGCCCGGACGGATCTGGCCGCCCACGCCCGGCTGGCACACCGGATCGGCACCCCGGTGTGCCTGGACGAGAGCCTCGCCTCTCCGCTCGATGTCGAAAGGGCCCTGGCCATGGGAGCGTGCTCGGTGATCTGCCTGAAGCCGGCGCGGCTCGGCGGCCTGGGAAACGCGCTGAAGGTCGTCTCCAGGTGCGGCGCATCCGGCGTTCCGCTATGGATGGGCGGCATGTTCGAGACCGGCTATGCCCGGGGAGTCAACACCACGGTGGCCGCCCTCCCCGGCTTCGCCTGGCCCGGTGACCTGAGCCCGGCCACCACCTACCTCCGAGACGATGTGGGATCCGGTCTACGCCTCTCCCGGACCGGACCGGCCCGGTCATTGTCGGCATCGCCTCCGCAAGGCTCGGGCATGGGTCCGGCCCCCGATCCCGAGGCCCTCATCCGGTGCGCCGTCCGTCATCGGCCCATGGAAGCGCCCCGGCGCTGAGCGACCGTCCATTGGAGCCGCTCAACGGCCTGTCGCCGACAGCGTGCGTGGGCATGGTTCCGTCATCAGTACAATTGCCGGCCCATGCTTCGCACCACCCTCGAACGCCGCCTGAGTGACGCCCACGAGCGGTTGGTGCGCGCCCGGACCGAATTGTCGGTCCTCGACGAACAACTCGTGGTCGTCAACGACATCGCCGACGAGACCCGTCTTCGGGCCCTCGTGGCCGAGACGCCACTGGCATCCAAGGAGTACGACGAGGCCAGCAGACACGCTACGGTCTTGGCCCAGAGCCGCACCGCCCTGGTGGACAGGATCGCCGAACTGGAACGTCGACAGGCCGACCTGCTCGACCGCCTGGTCGTCGGCCCGGGTTGACCGTCGTTCGGCGCTGCCTCCGGCAGTTGTCCCAGTCATATCGCCTGCCAGAAGCGGGTGCTCGAGTTGGAAGGACCTGAACCACCATGACCAGGCGTGTGGTCATCGCCGAGGATGAGGCCATCATCCGGCTCGATCTCAAGGAGATCCTGCTGGACGAGGGGTATGACGTGGTCGGCGAGACAGGTCGAGGCGACGAAGCGGTGGAGATGGTCCGCGACCATCAACCGGACCTGGTCATCCTCGACGTCAAGATGCCGGGTTCCGACGGGCTTGCCGCAGCACGGGCCATTCAAGGTCT
Source organism: Acidimicrobiales bacterium (assembly GCA_015478655.1). Taxonomy (GTDB): domain Bacteria; phylum Actinomycetota; class Acidimicrobiia; order Acidimicrobiales; family RAAP-2; genus Bog-756. The sequence continues at coordinate 64,276 of JADMIJ010000003.1, forward strand.
GGGCCTCAAGGTGGCCGTCCTGATCCTCACCGCCTTCAGCCAACGGAATCTGATCGACGAAGCCAGGGACGCGGGGGTGGCTGCCTATCTGGTCAAGCCGTTCCAGCGCATCGAGCTCATCCCGGCCATCAACCAGGCCATGGCGCGGTGCGAACAGGAATGGGCCATCGACGCCGAGGCCCAGCAGGCGGCGTCCGATGGGGGGGTCGACCCCCGGGCCAGCGCCGAGGACAAGCTCGAGACCCGCAGACTGGTCGACCGGGCCAAGGGCGTGCTGATGGAGCGGTCGGGGATGTCCGAGTCCGACGCCTTCGGCTTCATCCAGAAGCATGCCATGGGAACCCGGTCGCGGATGATCGACGTCGCCCGCCAGGTGCTCGAAGGCGCACTGGCGCCCTAGGCCGGAGGCGCACGTTCATGGCCGAAACCGCAGAGGACGCGCAAACACCGAAGGGCCGCGACAGTGATCTCGAAGCGACCGAGGCACCGGCCGGACCGCTGATCCTCCTCGACGGCATGTCGTTGGCATTCCGGGCCTACTTCGCCCTTCCCGCCGAACTGGCCACCAGCACCGGCGTGGTGACCAACGCCGTCCACGGATTCGCCTCCATGGTGGTGAACCTGGTCCGCGATCACCGGCCGGTCGGCTTGGCCGTGGCCTTCGACCTGCCCGGGGGAACGTTCCGCGACGAGATCGTCGAGGACTACAAGGCGGGACGGGCAGAGGTGCCGCCGGATCTGCCGGCGCAGTTCGGGATGATCAGGAAGGTCCTCGATTCCCTGTCCATCCCCGTGGTCGGAGCCGAGGGGTTCGAGGCCGACGACGTGCTGGCCACCCTGGCCACCGAGGCACGCGACCGGCGGCATCCGGTGATCATCGTCACCGGCGACCGTGACTCCTACCAACTGGTCGAGGATCCCTATATCCAGGTGCTCTACAACCGACGGGGAGTGAGCGACTACGCCCTCTACGACGAAGCCGGCATCGTGGCCCGGACGGGGGTCCGACCGGAGAAGTACCCGGTCCTGGCGGCCCTCCGGGGCGATCCGTCCGACAATCTTCCCGGGGTCCCGGGTGTCGGAGAGAAGACGGCGGCGAAGCTGGTCAACGAGTACGGGGACTTGGACGGTCTCTACGCCCACCTCGATGCCCTCACGCCCAAACTTCGTCAGAACCTGATCGAGCACGCCGAGCGCGTTCGCATGAACGCCGAGATCATTCCCCTGATACGGGACGTGCCCCTCGACGTCCACGTGGACCAGCTGACGCTGGGTGGGTGGGACCCGGAACGAGCCCGGGAGGTCTTCGCCGAGTTCGAGTTGCGCACCCTCTGGCCCCGGTTCTCCTCGCTGATGGAGGAGGGTGCCTTCGGCCGGTCGGCCGACGGGGAGTTCCCCATCGTGCCCGCCCGTCCGGCCGCCACCAGCGGTCCGCCCGTCGCCGCCGGCCCATCGGACGAGGCGCCGCCATGGCTCGCCACTGCCACAGTGGTGGTCCCGCGCACCGTGGACGCGGCCGTCGAGGCCGTCGGCGATCTGCTCGACGGAGCCCGCGCCTCGACCGGGGCCGTCGCCCTCCATGCCCAGTGGTCCGGAGACCCCGGCCGATCGCCCCTGGCCAGGTTGTCGATGGCGTGCGAGGCGGGGGACGGGACGGAGTCGCTACCGGCCGTGCAGCTCGGCGCGGACGCCGACGATTCGGCGGACCTGATGTCGGAGCCTCGGGTGCTCGAGGTGCTGGCCGGCGGGCTGGGCCCCGGCGGGGTGGGGGTGGTGGCCCACGATGCCAAGGAGCTGATGCGCACCCTCCTTCCCCTCGGCGTCGACATCGCCTCCCTGGCCATGGACACCGCCGTCGGTGCCTACTTGCTCGACCCATCGACCGACCGCTACCGCATCACCGATCTTGCCGCCCGCTATCTGAATGTGGTGGTCGACGACGGCCTGGGGGGCAAGGGCCAGGGCACCTTCCTGCTGGAGGCCGCTCCTGAAGGACCGGCCGACAAACCTGCGGTCGCCACGCCGGGGGACGGGGCGAACCTCGATGCGGCGGACCTGGAGGCCGTCCGACTGGCCCTGGTGCTGGCCCGGCTCCGCGCCCCGATGGTCGAGGCGCTGGAGGCGGTGGGGGAGGTGGGGCTCTACGCAGACATCGAGCAGCCCCTGGTCCGGGTGCTGGCCCGTATGGAGGTGGTGGGCATCCCCGTCGATCAAGAGGTGCTGCGATCGATCGCCTCCGGACTGGCCGACGAGTGCTCTTCGTTGGAGGGCACGCTCCACGAGCTCGCCGGCGAGCCCTTCAACGTTAACTCGGTGCCGCAGCTCCGCGCGGTCCTCTACGAGCGCCTCGGGCTGGTCCCGGTGCGCAAGACCAAGACGGGATTCTCGACGGACGCCCGCACCCTCGAGCAGCTGTTGGACCAGCATCCGATTGTCGAGGTGCTGCTGCGCTACCGGGAGGTGGAGAAGCTCCGGTCGACCTACGGGGAGAGCCTTGCCGCCGAGGTGGCAGCCGACGGTCGCATCCATGCCACCTTCCGCCAGACGGTGGCCCGCACCGGGCGCTTGTCCTCCGACCGGCCGAATCTCCACAACATCCCGGTCCGCACCGAGCAGGGTCGCCGGTTCCGAGAGGCGTTCGTTCCCTCCGCCGGGCGGCGGCTACTGGTGGCCGACTACGACCAGGTGGAGCTGCGGGCCATCGCCCACCTGTCCGGAGACCCAGGACTGACGGCGGCGTTCGCGGCCGGCGAGGACATCCACCGCACGGTGGCGGCCCGGGTGTTCGGGGTCGAACGGGACGAGGTCACCATCGCCCAGCGCTCCACGGCCAAGATGGTCTCCTACGGCCTGGCCTACGGGATGGAGGCCTACGGCCTCTCCCAGCGCCTGTCCGTCCCGGTGGAGGAGGCGCAGCTGATCCTCCAGGCCTTCTTCGACGGATTCCCGTCGGTGCGGGCCTACATGGAGCGGGCGGTGGCCGAGGCACGGATCGCCGGCTACACGGTGACGGCCTTCGGACGTCGCCGACCGCTGCCCGATCTGAACGCCAGCAACTACCAGGTACGCCAGGGCGCCGAGCGCCAGGCCATGAACGCCGGGATCCAGGGCCTGGCCGCGGACCTGTTCAAGGTGGCCTTGATCCGTCTGGACGCCGGGCTCGAAGAGGGCGGCTTCGCCTCCGATCTGGTGCTCCAGGTCCATGACGAGGTCCTGGTGGACGTTGCTCCCGACGAAGCCGACGTAGTGGCCGCCCTCACCGACCGCGCCTTGACCGGCGCTGCCGACCTGGCCGTCCCCTTGAAAGTGGCCATGGCATGGGGCTCGTCCTGGGCCGAGGCCAAGGGGGCCTGACCAGGCCGGGCCACCGGGCGCCCGCTTCGATGCAGGGTCCGGTGGAGTACGATTGATTCCCGGTCACAACGGTGTGGCCCCTTACCTTCACCGCCGCCATCCTCATAGGACGCGGGGGACCTGTCCGGAAAGCGAGCTACCTACTACATGTCCGATACACAAGTCGTACCCGACGGCACCGCCCTGCTGTCGCCCGAGGCGATGGGCACCTTCGACGAGAACGGGACCTACATCCCCCGATCCGTCACCGAGGACGACCTGGGCGGAGCGTCCCTCGAGGACGCCATGGCCGGTACCATCGTCGAATTCGAGGACGGTGACCTGGTGGAAGGCACCGTCGTCAAGATCGACCGGGACGAGGTGCTCCTGGACATCGGCTTCAAGTCCGAGGGTGTCATTCCGGTGCGGGAGCTGTCCATCCGCAACGATGTGGACCCTTCGGAGATCGTCACCCTGGGTGAGGCGATCGAGGCGCTCGTCCTCCAGAAGGAGGACAAGGAAGGCCGGCTGATCCTCTCCAAGAAGCGGGCCCAGTACGAGCGGGCATGGGGAACGATCGAGAAGCTGAAGGAGTCGGACGAAGTAGTCACGGGGCCGGTGATCGAGGTGGTCAAGGGCGGCCTGATCGTGGACATCGGACTGCGTGGCTTCCTCCCGGCTTCCCTGGTGGAGCTGCGCCGGGTACGCGAGCTCCAGCCGTACGTGGGTCGGGTGATCGAAGCCAAGATCATCGAGCTCGATCGGAACCGCAACAACGTCGTGCTGTCGCGGCGGGCATGGCTGGAGGAGACCCAGAAGGAGCAACGCGGCGAATTCCTGGTCAACCTCAAGCCCGGCGAGCGCCGCAAGGGCGTCGTGTCCTCGGTGGTCAATTTCGGTGCGTTCGTCGACCTCGGGGGAATGGACGGATTGGTCCACGTGTCCGAGCTGTCGTGGAAGCACGTCGACCATCCCTCGTCGGTGGTGTCGGTCGGAGACGAGATCGACGTCGAGGTCCTCGATGTGGACTTGTCCAAGGAGCGAATCAGCCTTTCCCTCAAGGCCACCCAGACCGACCCGTGGCAGGAGTTCGCCAACTCCCACCAGGTGGGCGAGCTGGTCTACGGACGAATCACCAAGTTGGTGCCATTCGGCTCGTTTGTCCAGGTGGGGGACGGCATCGAAGGTCTCGTCCACATCTCGGAGATGGCCGGGCACCACGTCGACCTCCCCGAGCAGGTGGTGACGCCGGGCGAGGAACTGTGGGTCAAGATCATCGACATCGACCTCCAGCGCCGCCGGATCAGCCTCTCCATCAAGCAGGCGGCGGAGGGCGGGGAGGTATCCGAGGAGTACCGCGAGGCGTTCGGTGAGCACGCCTACGATGCCGAGGGCAATTATGTCGGGCCGTTCGAGTTCGCCGAGGCCGAATTCACCCCGGAGACCGAAGCCCAGGCGGCCTGGGCCGACTACGTCGCCGAGCATGGCCCCGGCGAGGGCGACCCCGCCGACCCCAATGCCCCCGCCGCCCCCGGAGCGGAGGTTCCGGCACCGGCTGCCGCCGCGGCCCCAGCACCTGCGGCCCCCAGCCAGCCGGAGCCACCGCTGGCAGCCGAGACACCAGCGGTGGCCGCGCCAGACGCCTGAGGTAGGCCCCGCCGGTCCGCCGGTGGCGCTCAGACGTCGATCTCGACCGGGACCGGGTCCGGTGACGGACGCACTCCGGATGCCTCCAGCGGGGTCGCCGCCGCAGAATCCCCCACGGACCCGCCGACCAGCGGGAAGTGGCAGGCCACCTGGTGGCCCGGGGCGATGTCGCGCAGCGGCGGCTCCTGTTCGGCGCAGAGCGCCTGGGCGTAGGGGCACCGGGTGCGGAACCGGCACCCCGACGGAGGATTGAGCGGCGAGGGAAGCTCACCGCTGAGCGCCTTGTGATCGGTGGCGTGGTCCGGATCGGGCTCGGGGATGGAGGCCAGGAGCGCCTCGGTGTAGGGATGGGCGGCGGCGCGGTAGAGATCGTCGGAGCCGGCCACCTCGACCAGCTTGCCCAGGTACATCACCGCCACCCTGTCGCTCACATTCTTGACCACGGCCAGGTCATGGGCGATGAAGACCATGGTCAGTCCGAACTTCTCCTTGAGGTCCGCCAGCAGATTGAGGATCTGCGCCTGCACGGACACGTCGAGGGCCGAGACCGGCTCATCGCAGATCAGGAGGTCGGGATCGGCCATCAGGGCCCGGGCGATGCTGATGCGCTGGCACTGCCCGCCGGAGAACTCCTGGGGGCGTCGGTCGCCCGCCGCGTCCGGGTCGATCCCCACCGCCTCGAGCATCTCCCGCACCTGCGCGGCCCGCTCCTTCTTGGTCCCCCGCCTCCAGATGGTGAGTGGCTCGGCCACGATGTCGCGTACCCGCCGTCTGGGATTCAGCGACGAGATCGGGTCTTGGAAGATCATCTGGATCTTGGTCCTGACCTGCCGGAGCTTCCGGCGGGAGAGCTGGCCCAGATCCTGGCCCTGGTAGACCACGCGGCCCGAAGTCGGGGCCTGAACCTGCACCAGGGCGCGGCCGGTGGTCGACTTGCCGCAACCGGACTCGCCCACCAGACCCAGCGTCTCACCCCGCCTCACTGCGAACGAGACTCCCGAGACGGCGTGTACGGTCCGATGGCCGCTGCGGAACTCGACCACCAGGTTGTCGGCCGTGAGGACGACGTCCTCGGCCGACGGCGCCGCAATTTCGGAGTTTGTCGAGTGATCACTCATGGGGATTGGACACCGGCCTCGGGGTTGACGGCGGCGTCACCCGGCGGGGCCCGATCGGGAGGGACGGCGTCCGCGAAGCTGTCGGGGACGGGGCGGGGCGCGGGGGAGACCGGTGCCGGTCTTGCTTCGACCCGTCCGGAGGGTGCGGTGGGTACCCCGTTGACCAACGGGAACCAACAGGCGAAGAGGTGGTCGCGGGAGCCTGCGGTGCGGAGCGGCGGCTCGCTCTCCCGGCACTTGTCCCGAACGTAGGGGCAGCGGGGGGAGAACCGGCAGCCCTTGGGTGGGTGGATGAGGTCGGGGGGTCGCCCGGCGATGGCGTGGAGCCGCATTCCGCTCGGATCGGCCAGACGCGGGATCGAGTCCATCAGGGCCCTGGTGTACGGCATGTGGGTGTCGTTGAACAGCGTGTGGGCGGGCGCCTGCTCGACGATGCGGCCCGCGTACATGACCACGATGTCATCGGCACGGGTGGCCACCACGCCCAGGTCATGGGTGACCAGGATCACCGCCATGTGCCGCTCGCGCTGCAACTCCCGCAGGAGGTCGAGGATCTGGGCCTGCACGGTCACGTCCAAGCCGGTGGTCGGTTCGTCGGCCATGACCAGGCGCGGGGCGCAGGCCAGGGCGATGGCGATCATCACCCGTTGACGCATGCCCCCCGACAACTGGAACGGGTACCAGCGCACCCGTACCTCGGGCGAGGGGATGCCCACCGAGCGAAGGAGCTCGACGGCGGTGGCGTCGGCCTCGGAGCGGTCCATGTTCAGATGGAGCCGCAGCGTCTCGGTGATCTGACGGCCGATCCGCTTCACCGGATTGAGGGCGGTCATGGGGTCCTGGAAGATCATGCTCAGCTCCGCACCCCACACCTGACGGAGCTCCTCCGGCGTCATGGCCGTCAACTCGTGGCCGGCGAAGTGGACGGTGCCGCTCTTGATGACGTCCTGGGCGGGGAGGAGGCCCATGATCGAGCGGGCCAGCACCGTCTTGCCCGAACCGGACTCGCCGACGATTCCCAGCGTCTGACCCCGGCCCACGGTGAGCGACACGCCGTCCACGGCATGGACCGTTCCCCTGCCGGTCCGGAACGAGGTGTGCAGGTCTTCCACCACCAGCAGCGGTTCCCCGTTCACCCCGGCGTCGGCGAATTCGAGCTTCCCCCGACCGCCCTTCGAGCGCCGCAGCCTCACAGCAGCCCTTCGCGCACGTCGAACCGCTGCCGCACCCGGTCACCGATCAGATTGATCGAGAGCAGCAGGAGGAACATGGCCAGCACCGGCCACAGCATGATGTAGGGGTTGATCTGCAGATTGCCGTTGGTGGCTCCGTTGGCGATCAGGTTTCCCCACGACGGGGTGGGAAGGGCTACCGACAGGCCGAGGAACGCCAGGGAGCCCTCGACGACGATGACTCCGGCCGCGGTGATCAGCCCGAAGGAGACCGCCGCCGGTATCACGTTGGGCAGGATCTCGCGAAAGACGATCCGGCCCGACGTGGCGCCCATGGTCCGGGCGGCAACGACGAAGTCACGGTTGGCAAAGGAGAGGCTCGAGGCCCGCACCACCCGGTAGAGGAGGGGAATGACCGCCACCGTCAGAATGACGGTGATCTTGAAGAGCGAGTGCCCCCAGAAGGCCACGATGGCGATCACGGCCACGATGGCCGGGAACGCCAGCAGCACGAACGATCCCGCGTTGAGCGCCGAGTCCAGCCTCCCGCCCTTGTAGCCGGAGATCAGACCCAGCGTCCCGCCGATCAGCAGGCCCACGACCACCGATACGAACCCGACGACCAGGGACACGCGGGCCCCGAAGATCAGCCTGCTCAGCAGATCCCGGCCCAGGTCGTCGGTGCCGAGGAGGTGATGGATGCTCGGTGGGGCATTGATGGCCGAATAGTTCTGGTAGTTGGGGTTGGGCAGCGGGAGCAGGTTGGCGATGAGGGCCAGGATGACCACCAGCCCCACCCAGCTCAGCGCGAACCAGAACAGGAAGCCCAGGGGCTTCTTGACCAGGATGTCGTCGGAGGCGAGGGACTCGCTCTGGCGGGACACCACCAACTCGTCGAAGGCGGCGGATCCGGGCACCCTGTCCGACAGCAGCTGAGCGCCGGCATGGGTGTTGCTGAGCTCGCGGTCGTCAGGCACGGTTCACCCCCTGGTCACCCTGGGATCGACCACCGTGAACAAGAAGTCGATGAAGAATTGGATCACGACATAGGCGATGGCCACCACCAGAGAGATGCCCTGGACAACCAGGTAGTCCCTCTGGTTCACCGCCGCAACCAGCGAGTAGCCCAAGCCGTTGATGGCGAAAAGGTACTCGACGATGAACGTGCCCGCGATCAGGGCGCCGATGTTGACCCCGGCTCCGGCCAGGAGCGAGAAGGTGGAAGGCCGGAAGGCGTGACGCCACATGATGAAACGGGAGGACAGCCCCTTCGACCGCGCCATGGTGATGAAGTCCTCCTGCAAGGTGCTGATCAAGTCGGATCTGAGCAGGCGGTAGTAGACGGCGATCGACCCCGCGGTGATGGCCAGGGACGGAAGGATCATTCCGTGGATGTTGCTGGCCGGGTTCTGGGAGAACGGCACGTAGCCGGTGGCCGGAAACCAATGCAGTCCCACCGCGAACACCGCCACCAGGATGGGGGCGATCACGAAGGGCGGCAGGGCCAGCATCCCGAAGGTGCCGGTGGTGGCGACGTTGTCAACCGGACGGTTCGGGCGCCGGGATGTGACGAGGGCCAGGGGAATGGCCACGGCGAAGGCGATGACCTGGGAGATGATGATCAACTCGAGGTCGATGGGGAACCCGGTAGCCAGGATGTGGGTCACCGATTCGCGGTTGAGGTACGACTGGCCGAGGTTTCCGTGGAACACCGCCGTCAGCCAGATCGTGTACTGGTTCCACAGCGGCTTGTTGAGACCCAGCTGATGGAGCAGGATCGCCTTGTTCTGCGGCGTGTCGTTCGGCCCGAGGATGACGGCGGTCGGATCGCCGGGAAGCAGATGGACCAGCAGGAACGCCAGGACCGAGATGATGAACGACACCACCACCAACTGGATGAACCGTCGCAGGAGGTACTTGGCCATGGATGCTGGGGGGCCGTTCCGGTTGCCAGACGGCTATCCGGCGAGCCAGATCTGGGTTGGCTTGATGATGCCCTCATCGAATGCGTAGCCGGGGCTCCCGTCCGGGAGGGTCGGATTGGCGAAGTTCTGGACCCGGTCCTGCGCAACCTCGGAGAAGAACTGCTGCACGATCCAGATGTAGGGGAGGTCCTTGGCCAGGCGCTCGTTGACGGTCTGGTAGGCGGCGATTCGGGTGGCATTGTCGGTGGTGTGTCGGCCGGTGAGCAAGGCGGTCTCGATCTGGGGATCGGAATTGCGGGGGAAATTGAGCCCGATCTGCCCCAGCGGCGAGACGGTGGTGGTGCTCCACCACACGTAGTTGAGGTCCGGATTCACGGCACCGAACTGGTAGACGGTCGCCGCCTGGTAGCTGCCGGTGACGAAGTCGGAGATGATCGTGGCCTGCTGCACCTCGTTGACGCTGACGTTGAATCCCACCTGCTGCCACATCTGCTGGACGATCTGGACCAACTTGATCGCCGTCGGATCCGGAATGGTGGTCAGTTGGAGCGACGGGGTCCCGTGCTGGGCCTTGTACTCATTGACCAGGGATCGCGCTCCGGCGGGATCGAAGCCGGGGAAACCGGTCGAGCTGTAGTACGGCGAACCGGACAGGAACAGACCGTTGACGGGCTTTCCGTATCCGGCGGCAAAGATCTTCTGGATCTGGGCCTGATCGGTGGCCTTGGCCAGGGCCTGACGGACCCGGAGGTCGTCGGTGGGGGGCTTCAACATGTTCAGCAGGAGGTAGGTGAGGGTCGGCTGGCCGATCACCCCGGTGACCGTGTCGACCAGCTGGTACCCGCTGCCACCCGAGCCGGAGAAGCGGGAAATGGTGTTGGCGTCGGCGGATTGGATCATGTCGACACCACCGCTGCGGAGCGTCGACTCCCGCTGCACGGTGTCCGGGATGGGCTTGAAGGTGATCTGGTCCAGGTAGGGGAGGCCGGAACGCCAATAATTGGGGTTCTTGGTGGCGGTGAAGTGGTCGTTCTGCTGCCACGAGGCATACATGAACGGACCGGTGCCGATGGGCGTCGGAGCCTTGCCCGAATTGCTGGAAGCCTGGATCATGGCCTCGCCCACCACATAGCCGACCTGGGTCGTGAGTCCGGCCGGGAAGTTCGGATTGGGTGCTTCGAGGTGGTACACCAGGGTCATGTCGTCAGGGGTGGTCACCGAGACCACCTGCTTGAGGGCCACGCCGGTCAGGATCGAGGCCTTGAGGGCGTCGAAGTTGGCCTTGACCACCGCCGACGTCAATGAGGATCCGTCGTTGAATTTGATGCCGGGTCGCAGGGTCATCGTCCAGGTGTCGAAGGTGGAATTGGCGGTCATCGACTGGGCCAGATAGGGCTTGATGGTTCCGTCGGCCGCCACCGCCATCAGGGGGTCGTAGACGGCGTTGGCGTAGAGGAACCCGGTGGTGTCCCAGTGGTTGGCCGGTGGGTAGAACCCGTCGATCTCCGACACGGTGGCCATGGTGAGCGAACCGCCCCGGACGGGCGTGCCGGTGCCGACGCCCGGTTTCGATCCCGATGTCGGGGTGCCCGGAGATGCCGACGGACTCGATGAGCAACCGGCCAAGACGCTCGAGGCGCCTGCCCCGAGGGCGACGGCGCCACCGGCAACGGCGCTCCGTGACAGGAAACTGCGGCGGCTGATCTCATTACCCGAAGTCACAGACATTCCCCCTTTTACCTTCCCCCTGCCCCGATACTGACAAATACCTGCTCGCTGTCGCTGCCGGCGAGACGGATGCACTCTGCCACAGGCGCAACCCGTGGTGGGCACGATACTGCTATGGGGACCAATGGTCCATGGGACCCGAAGAAGACGCCACCCGGTGTCGGTCGCTCGCTACCATGCGTCCGTGGAAGCAGCACCCCCCTCTTCAGCCTCGACGGTGGAGCCTGGGGTGGCCACCCCGGCCCCTGAGCCGGGCCCCAACCCTCGGCCACGCCGACCCGGCTCCGCCGGTGTGGACCCAACTCCGCCGGTGCCGACCCGTCGCCCCCCCGTCCGCTCCGACCCCGGGACCGGCCCCGGTCGTGATGATCCCGAGGGGCCGTCGTTCCGTCGGACCGCAGTGCTGGCCATCGCCGTCGCAACGGTGGTGGTCGTGGCGGTGTCCCTCGTGCTGCGCTTCTGGACCCGCTCGGACCTCTGGCTCGACGAGGCCCTGACCGTCAACATCGCCGGCCAACCCCTCCACCAGCTCCCTTCACTCCTGCGTCGGGACGGTGCCCCGCCGTTGTACTACGTACTGCTCCACGTGTGGTTGGGTTGGTTCGGCCACTCGGATATCGCCACACGATCGCTGTCCGGGGTCGTCGGGATCGTCACCATTCCCTTGGTATGGTTGGCCGGAAGGCGTCTCGCCGGTCCCACGGCGGGATGGGCCGCCATGCTGTTGGTGGCCACATCGCCCTTTGCCATCCGGTACGACACCGAGGCGCGGATGTACTCGCTCGTGGTGTTGCTCACCGTGCTCGGGTATCTGGCCCTCGACCGGTCGATCCGCCGGCCTCGGGCGGGCAACCTGATCGCGGTGGCCGCAGTCACCGGCCTGTTGCTCTACACGCACTACTGGTCGATCTATCTGATCGGCACCGTCATGGCGTGGCTCCTCTGGCACATCCGCTGGGGCCGTCCAGAATGGAAGGCCGGAGCCCGGGCCTCGCTGCTGGCCTCGGCGGCCGGTTGCCTTACCTTCCTGCCGTGGGTTCCGACCTTCGTCTACCAGTCCCACCACACCGGGACGCCGTGGGCCACGCCGGCCAACTTCGCCGCCATGGTCAACGCCGTGGCCTCGTTCGCCGGCGGGGGCACCAGTCAGGGTCGGGCACTGGCTCTGATCTTCTTCGCCCTCGCCGGTCTGGGACTCTTCGGAGTGGCGACCGACAGGAGCCATATCGATCTGGACATCCGCACCCGTCCCCTGGGTCGCCCGGTGGCCGTCGCCGTGGTCGGGACGCTGGCGGCGGCCATCGTCGGCGGCTTCATCACCAACAGCGCCTTCGACGCCCGCTATGCGTCGGTGGTGTTCATACCCCTGATCCTGTTGGTCTCGATAGGCCTGACCACCTTCCGCGACCGGCGGGTGAGGTCGGCGATCCTGGCCGTGGCGGTGATCGCCGGATTGGCCAGCTCCATCCCCAATGTGACCACCAACCGGACCCAGGCCGGTGAAGTGGCCGCGGCCATCGCCCTCCACGGCAAGCCCGGTGACGTCATCGGGTACTGCCCCGATCAGCTGGGTCCGGCGGTGGACCGACTCCTGCCCGCGGGCCGATACCAGCAGACCACGTTCCCCCGGGAGACGGGTCCCACGTTCGTCAACTGGGTCGACTACGCCGTCGCCAGCCGAGCGGGATCGCCGGCGGCCTTTGCCGCCCATCTGGAGTCATTGGCCGCCCCGGCGGGCCACCAGATCCTCATGGTGTGGGCCGGCCAGTACCAGACGCTCGGACTGAAGTGCGAGGGCATCGTCCAGACCCTGCAGCTCAACCCAGCCTACCACGCCCAGGCGCTGGTGGCGGGCAGCACCAACCGGTTCTATCAACCCATGTGGCTGGTGCAGTTCACACCCACAAAGCCCTGAGGCGGCGTGGGCCTCATCGGACACCAGCGGGCGCAGGGCAGCCCGCTCGGATCCACCACGGTCCCGACTCACCCCGTGGACGGAGGTGGCCGGTTCGGTGTGGCGGCCCGGGTCTACGGGCGGGCCGTGTGGCAAGTGCTGCCGGCCTGGATCGTGGCGCGGCTCCTGGTGGTGGCCACCCTGGCGGTGGCCCACGGAATCGTTTCGAGCGTGCGGCCCGGCAATGCCGGGGCGCAGTTGAGGGTCCATCAGGGCCTTCTGGTGTGGGACGGCGGGTGGTACCAGTCCATTGCCGGCCACGGCTATGCGGGGTCCGGCCTGCAATCGGTCCGCTTCTTTCCGGCCCTCCCCATGGCGGCGCGGGTACTCGGGTGGGTCCCCGGGGTGGGGGTCGGTGCGGGGGTGGTGATCATCGCCAACCTCTGCTCGCTGGCTGCCATGGCCGCGCTTGTGGTGCTCGTCCGCCACGATCTGGGCGATCGGGAGCTGGCCCGGCGGTCGGCCTGGTTGCTGGCCCTGGCCCCTTCGGCCTTCTCGCTGGTGCTCGGGTATGCCGACGGGCCGTTGCTCCTGTGCTCGATCGTGACCATGATGGCGGCCCGGACGCGACGGTGGTGGTGGGCCGTGGCGGCCGGGCTGGCGGGCGGCCTGGTCCGCCCACTCGGGATCCTGTTGGTCGTCCCGGTCCTCATCGAGGCATGGCAGAGCCGGAGGTCGGCCGCCTCCGCCACCCAGTGGGCGGCCCGGGGAGCGGCGGTGGCCGCCCCGGTCGTCGGCACCGGGATCTATCTGGCCTGGGTGAGGGCGCAATTCGGCGACGCATGGCTCCCTTTCCGGGTGCAGCAGCAGATCGGCCACCGGGGTGCGGTGGCCTTCCCGGTGACGTCGATGTGGCACAACCTCACGTCGGTGGTCCACGGTCACCATCTCGGGAGTGCCTCGCACATCCCCTGGGTGGTGCTCAGCGCGGCGCTGCTGGTGGTGGCGTTCCGGCGCCTCCCGCTCTCGTATGGCGCGTTTGCCGCCTCCGTCCTGCTGGTCTCGCTGACCAGCTCCAATCTCGACTCGTTCGAACGGTACGCGCTGGGAGCATTCCCGCTGGTGGTAGCGGCCTCCACCCTCACTTCGAGGCGCGCCGTGGAGGCCGGGGTGCTGGCCGTCGCCGCCACGGGGATGGTGGGCTACGCCATGTTGGCCTTCCTCGGGGTGGCGGTTCCCTAGCAAGGCCTGATCCGGGACCGGATCAGGTTCCACCAGCCCTCGGGGGCCAGCAGGTAACCTCCATGACGCAGCGACGCATCGGTGTCACCTGTCGGATGGGCTCGCCGTCTCGGACCCGTGGGAGGGGGTTCATCAACGGGCCGGCGAGGACTCCGGACGACTGATCCAGATCGACCGTTCCCCAGCAGGCTGATCCTCGCCTCCGGACGCCGGACAGAGTCTCAAGTCTGATGACAGCTGCTGCCAGATCGGCGCCGAGCCGGCACAAACACCACCTCCATCCCGAATCCCACCTACTGAACGGACGAACACGAGTGGCATCACCGAACGACAAGGCCCCTGGCGCCGAGGCGGGCGCCAGGCACGGCGTCGGATCATCTCCCTCTCCGGTGGTGGTCATCGGAGCAGGGCCGGCCGGGCTGACCGCGGCCTATCAGTTGGCGGAAGCGGACGACCCGGTGGTGGTGGTCGAGGCCGACTCGGTCGTTGGAGGCATCAGCCGCACCGTCGAGCGTGACGGTTGGCGCTTCGACATCGGGGGGCACCGGTTCTTCACGAAGGTCAAGCCGGTGGAGGCCTTCTGGCACAAGGTCCTGTCCCCCGAGGACTTCCTGCTCCGGCCCCGGATGAGCCGCATCTTCTACGACGGGAAGTTCTACGACTATCCGATCAAATTGGGCAACGCCCTCTCGAACCTCGGCGTCATCGAGGCCTTCCGTTGCGGACTGTCGTTCCTCTGGGTGCGCGTCCATCCGCCCAAGGACCTCACCACCCTCGAGGGCTACATCGTCTCCAACTACGGATGGCGTCTCTACAACCACTTCTTCAAGACCTACAACGAGAAGCTGTGGGCCGTCTCAGCGTCCGAGATCTCAGCGGACTGGGGGGCCCAACGGATCAAGGGAATGTCCCTGTGGAACGCGGTGTGGGAGCCAATCCGGTCATCGGTGGCCGGAAAGAGGCGCAACAAGGCAAAGCAGGTGACCAGCCTGATCGAGGAGTTCGAGTATCCGAAATTCGGGCCCGGCATGATGTGGGAGCGATGCGCCGAGCAAGTCGTCGGCATGGGCGGCGACGTGGAGATGGAGACGTCGGCCGTGACCGTCCACGTCGAGGACGGCGCCGCCGTAGCGGTCACGGTGCACACCGGGGACAGGCAGAGGCGCCTTCCCGCCGCGCACGTCATCTCATCGATGCCCTTCACCTCCTTGGCCCACATTGTCGATCCTCCGGTACCCGAGGAAGTCCAGGCTGCGGCCCGCGACCTTCGCTACCGGGACTTCCTCACGGTGGCCCTAGTGGTGCCGGAGGACAAGGGATTCCCCGACAACTGGATCTACATCCACTCGCCGGAGGTCAATGTGGGCCGCATCCAGAATTTCGGGACGTGGTCGCCCTACATGGTGAAGGACGGCCGGACCTGCCTGGGGATGGAGTACTTCGTGTTCGAGGGCGACGAGCTCTGGACTTGCACCGATGCTGAGCTGGTGGCCATGGCCACCAAGGAGCTGGCGACCATCGGACTGGTGGAGCCGGCCGATGTCGAGGCAGGATATGTAGTGCGGATGCCAAAGGCCTACCCGGTCTACGACGATGTCTATCTCGACAACGTCAAAGTGATCCGGCGCTGGTTCGAGGAGCACGCCCCCAACGTCCATCCCGTCGGCAGGAACGGCATGCACAAGTACAACAACCAGGACCACTCGATGTACACGGCGATGCTCACCGTCGAGAACATCCACGGCGCCCATCACGACATCTGGTCGGTGAACGTCGAAGAGGAGTACCACGAGGTCGACGAGGCCCGTTCCGTAACCAGCTCCCGGGAAACGGGCACCGGTGGGACCAACACCCGCGAAACGAGCGTCGACAGGGCGGGCGCAGGCGGGACGGGGCGGGACGCCCCGATCATCCCCCGCCGCGCCGGCAGGGTTGTGGACGTCGTCCGCTAGTGGGTCTGGACGGCTTGTGGGTCGGGTAGCGGAGCCCGGCACCGGCGAGACAACGCTGTGACCGAGCTGAACCCAGCCGGACGTTCGGTGGGAACGGGGGACCGAAGAGGTGGTTCGACCGGCAGTTCGGCACCTGGGCAGGGGGGGGTCCTCGAGCCTGGTCTCGACGTGATCCTCGAAGAGATCGAAACTGTGGTGGAGCCGGTCGCCGAATCGGTATCGATGGCGCCGGCCGTCGGCATCGCAGTCGCCGGTGGCCCGATGATCACGCTCCCCGACGAGCCGGGACCCGACGTCGCCCACGCGGGCGACTCCGTTCGCTCTGGACTCAACCAGGCTGGCCCGGTCGCCATCGCCGGATTGATCGTCAACGGTGCCGGGGTGTTGGTGGTAGTGGCGGTGGCCCGCTTGGTCACGCCGCAGGCCTACGGAGCCATCGCCCAGCTGCTCGGCCTCTTCTTCATCCTGTCCATGCCGGGGTCGGCGGTGCTGGTCGGCGTCGTACGCCGGGTCACCGCCCTCCAGAACGCCGGACGCGGTCACCTCATCCGGCCCTGGACGTCCAAGGTCCATCGGATTGTCCTCATGGCCCTGGCCCTGGAGGTCGTTGTGGTGCTGGCCCTCCAGGGGTGGATTGCCCGCCAGCTGTCGCTGCCCAACAGCGCCGGGGTCGTCCTGATCCTCGTGGCCGCGGGCATCTGGATCCTTCTGTCCGTGGATCGGGGCCTCCTCCAGGCCCACCGCAGCTATCGGGCCCTGGCCGGCAATTTGCTGATGGAGGGCACCGTCCGCACCGTCGTCGTCATCGTGCTGGTCTCGGCCCACCTCAGCGTGGCCGGCTACGCCGCCGGCATCTTCGTCAGCGAGGTGGCGGCCACGATCCACGCCCACTGGTTGGCCTCCAGAGCCTGGTCCGCTGCTCCAGTCGCCAACACGCCCGCGGGTGGATGTGACGTCAGGGCCGACAGCACGCTGGTGCGGCGCCGCCTGATGGCCGACGTGTCAGCTGCATTCGTGGGGCTGGCCCTGCTCGGCCTGCTCCAGAACGTCGATGTGATCTTGTTGGGACGCCTGAACCATGCCCACGTCGGGCCCTACGCCGCCATCTCCGTGGCCTCGAAGGCCCTCGTCTTCGGCGCGCTGGCCCTCGGTGCCTACCTGCTCCCCGAAGCCACCATTCGGTGGAACGAGGGTGGTCACGCCATCCGCCAGCTGGGCGTGACCCTCATCTTTCTGGCCGTGCCGGCTGCGTTGCTGCTCGGGATCTCCATCTTCGTTCCCCGCTGGTTCCTGACCCTCGTGTTCTCGGCCAAGTTGAGCTCGGCGGCGCCGGCGTTCGCCACGCTCGTTGTGGCCATGATCTTCCTCTCCTTCTCGGTGCTGGTGACCAACTATCTTTTCGGAACCGGTTCCCGTTGGATCGTCCTTCTGCTGGCGGCGGGCTCGACGGTGGCGGTAGCCCTGATCGCTGCCGCGCACGGGAACACGGTGGCGACGGCTCGGGCAGACCTGGCGTCGCAAGGAGCATTGGCCGTGGCCATGGGGACCGCCTTCGTCCTCATCCACCGGCGGCACCGTGGGCCGGGATGGTTGGCCGCCTTGCGGTGGGGCAGTGGTGCCTCCGTTTCCAAGCGCTCATTTGCCGATTGATCGACACATGCCTGGCCGCCGATGGCAGGGATACACTCGGGCCCGCGACCGCCGGCGAGCGGCCGCTGCGGACTAGGTGCCGGGGGGAAACCGACCATGAGGAGTGTGAGCGACAGCAGCGCGGCTGAGGCTGACGCGCCCTTCCCGCGGTTGGTGCCGGTTCCGGATCTCGACGGCACTGGTGGATCCGGATCGGAGTTCCCCGCCTATGGGCCAGGATCAGATGGGGCGCCGTCTCGCTTCGATCAACCCGGACTTGAGCCATTTGCCCGAATGTCCGTCGGCGAGATTGCGGAGCAGGCCGGATTGAAGCGCATCGACGTCGTGGCATGGCGTGATTTCGACGATCCCGAAGCGGGCGGTTCCGAGCTCCACGCTCACCGGATCATGTCCGCCTGGTCGGATGCCGGCCTCGATGTGTCGATGACCACGTCCTCGGTGCCCGACGCTCGCAGCGTCGTGCGGCGTCATGGATATCGGGTGGTCCGTCGAGCGGGCAGGTACTCGGTCTTCCCCCGCACCATGCTGTCCGGGGCCCTGGGCCGGATTGGGACCGGGGACGGCTTCGTCGAGATCTGGAACGGCATGCCCTTCTTCTCGCCGTTGTGGGCCCACTGTCCGCAGATCGTGTTCCTCCATCATGTTCACGCCGAGATGTGGAAGATGGTGCTCCCCACCGGAATGGCCGAGTGCGGCTTTGCCATCGAGCACCATCTGGCCCCTCCCGTCTACCGGAAGAGCCGCGTCGTCACCTTGTCGACATCCTCCAAGACGGAGATCGTCGAGCGATTGCGCATACCTGCCGAGCGGATCACCGTGTCCCCACCGGGCGTGGAGCCGCACTTCTCGCCCCACGGCGAATGCTCGGAGTCTCCCCTTGTGGTCGCCGTTGGTCGGCTGGTTCCGGTCAAGCGGTTCCACCTGCTGATCGAGGCCTTGATCAAGCTGAAGTCCGATCACCCGCGGCTTCAGGCGGTGATTGCCGGGGAAGGCTATGAACGACCGTCCCTCGAGGCCCTGATCCGCGCCGGGGGCGCCGAATCGTGGATCTCCCTCCCAGGCTTCGTCTCCGAAGCGCGGCTGGTCGACCTCTACCGCAGAGCCTGGCTGGTGTCGTCCACGTCGCTGCGCGAGGGCTGGGGGATGACGGTCACCGAGGCCGGCGCCTGTGGCACCCCGGCGGTAGCGACGAGCATCAGCGGCCACCAAGACGCAGTGATCGATGGCCGGACAGGGCTCCTGGTCGGCGGCAGGGATGATCTGATCCGGGGATTGGATGCCGTGTTGCGCGACGAGGTTCTGCGCAAGCGGCTCGGACTGGCCGCACTCGAGCATTCCTCGCAGTTCAGCTGGGATGCCGCTGCCAGGGGTGCGCTGGCTGCCCTGGGGGCGGAGGCCCTGTCCCGCCAGTAGTCGACTGTCTGGCCGCCGGGATGCGGAAACCTCGATACGGCGATGAGCGGCGAGCCGCAGCGGCGTGGTTCGGCGGGCGCCGAAGCACCAGATCCTGATGTGCTCTCCCCTCTGTCCCTTCGGGACCACCGGCAGCGACCAACTGGGTCCTTCGTTCGCCAGCCTCGGGAAGACTTGCGGTCACCGTGCGGACGCTCCGTGCCAGCGGCGCTCCCACGTGCTGATCGAGCGAAGCGGACCGTGATGATCGATACTCATGTGATGTGCTCTGACGACACGCCGGCCCACCACGGCCACGGCTACCAGGTCCTGCACGAGGTGGAGCCCTCGGTGATCTTCGATCTGGAACCGGTCGACTCGGTGACCGTGACGACGCTGATGGACAACGTGACAGATGTCTTCATGCCCGATCAGGGGCCGGCGCACCGGCCACCCCTGTTCTCGGGGCATCGACAACCGGTCGTCACCATGGAGGGAGGTGACGCCCCCGAGCAGTTGCTGGCGGAGCATGGCTTCTCGGTGCTGGTGACCGTGACCAAACACGGCCGCCACCACAAGATCCTATTCGACGCCGGGGCCAGCCCCGATGGGGTGGTGGAGAACATGGGCCGCCTCGACGTCGATCCGTCCGAGATCGAGGTGATCGTTTGCAGCCACGGCCATTTCGACCACATGACAGGCCTCGACGGCATCATCCGGCGGTTGGGGAGAGTCAACCTGCCTATTCTGATCCACCCCCATTTCTGGCGGCGTCGCCGGGTGGCGATACCGGGGCGCGACCCTGTCGAGATTCCGACCACGAGCCAACGGGCCCTCATCGACGCCGGTTTCGAGGTGGTGGAGGAGCGCCAGCCCAGCTTTCTCTTCGAGCGCTCGGTGCTGGTGACGGGCGAGGTTCCCCGCACCACCGGCTACGAGCCGGGCTTTCCTCCCCAGCAGGCCTGGGTCGGCGGCGGCTGGGAGCCGGACCCTCTAGTCCTGGACGATCAGGCGCTGATCGTCGACGTCAAGGGCAACGGACTGCTCGTAATCACTGGGTGCGGCCACGCCGGGGTGGTGAACATCTGTCGCTACGCCCGCCGTCTGACCAAGGACCGACCCCTGCACGCGGTGATGGGAGGGTTTCATCTCAACGGGCCTCTGTTCGAACCGCTCATTCCGGTTGTCCTCGATGACCTCAGTGCCATGACGCCGAGCGTCGTTGTCCCCGCGCACTGCACCGGATGGCGCGCCCAGCACGCCATGAGTGCCCGGTTCGCCGAGGCGTTCATCCCCAACACGGTCGGGACCCGCTTCGAGCTTTGATCCACGACGGGCGCCCTCGCATTGGTCGGCTGACCGCCAGTCCGCTCAGAACCGTAGAGTTGGCCCGCTCAATCGGCCCCGAGGGTGCGGTCCGCACACAGCTCCGTGTGTTCAGCGCTCCTCGTCGGGCCCGACCGCACCGGCGTCCTTGCCGGTTCCCCTGCGAAGGACGGCGTCGACCACTGCGTCCGCCCCGAGGAATACCACCCCCGCCCAGGCCAGCTGGCTGGCGGTGTTGAAGGACAGGGGCCACGCCCCGTCGGCCGGCACCTGGTGGTGGGCCTGGTAGATGGCGACGAAGGCACCGGCGGCCACCACGGCGGCGATGGCCGCCAGGCCCAGCACGATGCGCAGTCGCGGGATGAGCAGGGCGACCACGGTGGCGATGCCGGCCGCCGACCCGGCCAGAGGTGAGGCGATGACCCCCGCCACGAGGCCGACCGCCACCCCCGTGACCAGGGAGGTCCACACCGGGACCCGCTTCGTCCCCCGGCCGAACGGCACCACCAGGAGAGGCCCGTCTCCCGGTGCGACAGCCGCCACGGGAGCACCCGGCAGAACAGGCGGATCGTGGGCTGCCACCTGGTGCCGGTGTCGCCGCCGCTGCCTACGCACCGGCACCAAGGCCAGAACCACACAGCCGAGGATGGCCACGACGGAGATGAGCAGGGCCACATCGACCCGCGTCTGCGGCGCCCACTGAAGGACCACCGACATCGTCCCGTCATGGACGGCCGATCCCAGGGCGGAAGGATCGAGTTGCCATCCGTTGGCGAACCCGTCGATGAGTACGGGCCTCCCGAGGTTTCCGCCGCCGACCACGGTGGCCTTCCATCCGGCATTGATGCTCTCCCCCAGGATGAGAGTGACGGGGGAAGGGTGGGACGAGGCGGCCAGACCGTGGATCGACAGATGCAGGGTGGTTGCTGTCTGGCTGACCACGTGGACGGCGGGCGACGGCGGCACCGGCGCGGCGGCGAGCGTGGTGGCCGAGGCCAGGGGCATGGCGGTGCCGCCCGGCGCCGAGTCGAGGGCGAGTTGATCGATGTCGAACCCGGTGGTCTGGCCGGTGGCCGAACGCAGGGTATGGGTTCCGGGTCCGAGGGTCAGGCCACCGGCATCGGGCCCGCACAAGGAGATGGGGAGGGGATTGCGGGCCAGGGCCGTCGACGTCGAGCCGGCGATCGAGACCCAGAGGGGGGCGCCGTCCACGGCGACCAGGTCACGACGGCAGGAGGTCGGGATGGTCGCCGGCAGCGAGGCAGCGTGGAGGCCGGGGATCCCTACCTCGGCGATTCCCAGCGGCATGGCGATGGGCGTCTTCGAGCGGTAGTTGGGAGTGTTCTCGACGCGTACCGCGACCATGGCAATCCGGATGCTCCGACCGGTCATTACCGGAAGGGAGACCCGCACGTTGGCCACCGACCCGGGTACCGGGCTGTCGGCGATGGTCGGCAGCGCCACAGTCGTGCTCTGGGTGCCGGCGGACACGGTCAGGACGGTCGGGATCGAGTGCTGTCCATCGGCCGCGATCTGCAGGTCAAGGTGGTTGAAGGTGAGGTTGGCGGGGAGGTCGTACTGCAACCACTGGCCTGCCTGGTGCGACACGCCGAAGCCCGGTTCCCACAGGGTGTCGCGATTGCCGTCGAGCGTGGCGATGGCCCCAGCCTTGAGGTCGCCGGGCAGACGACCGAGCGAGTAGGCCACGATGCCGGAGTGGTCAGCACCGGGTCGCCCCACGAGGCGGTCGATCTGGTCATCGGGGATCAAT
Organism: Acidimicrobiales bacterium; assembly: GCA_015478655.1. GTDB lineage: Bacteria > Actinomycetota > Acidimicrobiia > Acidimicrobiales > RAAP-2 > Bog-756. The sequence continues at coordinate 86,426 of JADMIJ010000003.1, forward strand.
GGGGAGATGCGTGCCGAGCCGGCCACCGCGAAGGTCCGCTGGGAAGGCAGCCAGAACGTGCGGGCCAGCGTTGTCTCGACATCGGCCCGCGGCGGGGTGCCCGAGCCGCGGAGTCTGGTCATGATCAGGCTCAGCCGATCGGACGCCGACGAGGCGCCTGAGGCGCGCAGCAGGTCCTGCGGGAGGGCGATGGTCTCGTTGACCGAGATACCCGGGATCTCCACCTCGGCGAAGCCGACCGAGCTCCTCGACGACACGGGTGTGTTGTCCTTGAGGTGGCCGACCCCGCTGACGGTCAGGCGCAGGGTGGTGAAGCTACGGGGCGAGAAGTCCACCACCTGCCCGCTCGGCGTACGCGATCGAGCACCCAGAGGCACCGTGATGGGGTGTCCACCGTCGAAGGTCAGCGTCACCTTGGTGATGAACCGGTCGGGGTCGCCGGTCTGCGGTTGCACGAGGGTCACGGAGTGCCCGGTGTGCGGCTGCTGGAGGACCACCTGCCACCACTGACCGAGTTGCTTGATGAAGGAGTCGTCCAGCCAGGCGGTCTGGAGATTGCCGTCGAGGGCCGCCGGCGGGCGGCTCTCCGGGAAATAGGTGATGGACGAGCCATAGGAAGAGGCCGTCACCGAGGACACCCCGAGCAGCACCGACGTGGTCTGGGCATCCCCAGGGGCCCCGGGGAACAGGTTGATCGGGGCATCGCTGGGGTCAGCGGTGTTGGGCGGCTGGCTGGCCGTCTCGGTGTAGCCGGTGTTCTCGTTGAGCGAGTTCCAGCGGAATCCCTGTTTCCGGTTGGTGTCGGTGATCACGAGGTGGGCCGGGGACCTGAGCGTCGTCGTCCTGAGGGACCGATTGGTGTCGAGGGTCCCGGCGAACAGGATGGTCGGGTTGTTCTGGAGGAGCCCGACCGAGGCGGCATTGACGATGCCCGACGCGTCGCCATCCACCACCAGGGGGGTCTTGGTGGGCTCGGTCCGGATGATCGGACGGGGTTGGGCCACCGTGTAGGACACCAGTGGGGCCGGCCAACCCTGGTTGGGAGGTCGGGCCAGGGTGGCCTCATCCATATGGGGGATCTGTGGGACGTTGGGCTGCGGGGTTCCGTAGGAGACCGGGTGGCTCAGCCCGGGGGGAGTCACGGCGAGATCGGCCGCCACCTGCTGGGGGATGGGCGCGTCGAATCGCTCATAGGCCTGGTCGTATTGGACCAGGACGTCCCCGGCGCTCATCAGCGAAGACATGGGGCCGAGGGTGTTCCAGTCCAGGACGCCGTCCTGGAGGGGGGAGTCCACCGCGGCCAGTAGATCGGCGGTGGCCAGGGACCCCATGATCTGCTGCTCGTGGGTGACGAACGGGCGGGTCATCAAGCCGGGATATACGGTATCGATGGTGTTGCCCCACCGGTAGGCGGCGAAGTTGTTACCGGGCAGTGCGTAGAGACGCGTCCCGGGGTGGGAGTGGTCGAGCGCGGCCGCGGCCTGGCTGACGTAGGGGGGAGGGGCCGCCGGTTGGGTGAAGCCCGCAGCGATGATCGCTCCCGTCCACAACGGCGTGGTGGCGGCGGCGATGGCTGCCACCACCACGCCCCCGACGATCAGGCCGGTGCGCCGAACCCGGAAGGTGAGGGCACTGATTCCGGCCCCCAGGAACATGGCCAGGCCGAGGATGACCAGCGGCGAGGCTCGATCGGTGGAACGCATGGCCAGGCCGGCGGTGGTGTCCACCATGATCGCCTTGAGCACGGAGCCCACGGCAGAGGGATGGTCGTAGGGGTTGGGCCCGACCGCCAGCACCATGCCGACCACGGTGATGAGCACGAAATAGGCGCGATGCCGCCAACGGGAGAACACTGCCGCCATGAAGCACAGTGCCGGCACGGCGAAGCTGGCGCCGATCAGCCAGAGGTTCTGGGTGTAGTCCACCGACGATTGGGTCCAGCTCCCGATCCGGTCCGAACCGTAGAAGTACCAGTAGCCCAGGCCCCGGACGATCTCCGAGGCCAGGGAGGCCCCGCTGGTGGCCGGGACGGTCTCGGTGTAGCGGAGGACGTTCACCCCGTAGGCCGCCTCCACCTGCAGGCCTACGGCCCACCAGAGGGACACCAGCGCGCTGAGCAGTCCGATCTTCCAGGCCACGCCCCAGGCCCTTCGCCAGGTCGCCTCCTTGGCGACGAGCACCGAGTAGGGGAGCCAGAGGGCGGGGGCAATGCCCACGTAGAGGATGGAACTGGCGTTGATCCCGCTGACCAGAGCAACCACCAGGGCGAAGAGGGCCGGATACCTCCAACCGCCGCGTCGCAGGGCCAGGATGACGAACGCCACCATCCACGGGAGGCCCGCCCAGGGCATCAGAATGACCGAGATGCGGCCCGAGTACTGGAGGACGTACGGGGTGAACATGAAGCCCAGCGCGGTGACGTACCGACCGGGGCCGGAGAGCCCGACGGTGCGGCACAGGTAGAGGGCGCCGGCGCCGGCGGCGGACAGCAGGATTCCCAACCACAGGCGCTGAGCGATCCAGAGGGGCGCGTGGAGCTCGGCCATGGCCCAGTAGAAGGGCCCCATGGGCAGCAGGTAGCCAATGTTCTCGTGGGTCACCGTGCCCAGGCCCACGCCCGGGTCCCACAGTGAGACGGCTTGACGCACATAGCGACCCGGATCGAGGTAGAGGTAGGTCTTGGTGTCGTCGGTCACCACCCCGGGCTGGGACGCCAGCATGGGGATGAAGGCCGCCAGCGCCAGGACCGAGTAGTCGACCGCCGTCCGGAGCCGGCTGGGGGAGCGGAGCCGGGCATAGACGCCTCCGGCCGGGCCCGGGGCCCGGCCCGGGGGCGCGACAGCGGAAGGTTGGGGATCCCACACGAGTGATCGGTAGTGTAAACAACCGACGAGTCACGATGGCATCAGCGCCGATCGGGCTCGGGACCTGCCGCCACCACGCAAGGGGACCCCATGAGTGCCAACCGTTCCGTTTCAGGGCCCCCGGGCGCCCACGGCGTGGCCCGGCGAGAGCGGACCGCCACCCGCCTCACCGGCGAGCGGCCGAGGCAAGGGGTGACTCCGGACTCCTTGTTGGCCCTCCACGCCGCCGGCTACCGGTCGGTCATCGAGCGCCTGGGGACCGGCACCATGCTGGACATGGGTTGTGGGGAGGGGTTCGAATCCGCCCGCTTCCTGTCCGAGGACCGGGTGGTGGTCGGGGCGGACTACAGCGCCGACGCCGTCGTGGCCGCGACAGGTCGCTTCGGCCGGGACGGCCTGCTGGTGGCCCAGATGGATGCGCTGTCCCTCGGGTTCGCCCAAGGAAGCTTCGAGTGGGCGTGCTCGTCGCACCTCATCGAGCATTTCGACGACCCCGAGGGCCATGTCCGCGAGCTGTCGCGGGTGCTGGCCGACGATGGGACGGTGTTCTTCCTCACCCCCAATGCCCCGGCAGACTTCGAGAACCCCTTCCACATCCACCTGTTCGAACCGACCGAGCTGGGCGAACTCCTGACCCGGCACTTCCACGACGTGACGGTGCGGGGTATGGATGCCGTGCCCCACGTGAAGGCGGACTTCACGGCCCGCCGGGCCAAGGCGGACAAGGTGCTCCGGTTGGACGTGCTGGACATACGGCACCGGATGCCCCGCTCGTGGTACATCGGGATCTACACCCGCCTCCTTCCCGTGGCCTACAAGGTCATCGCCCGCGGCGACTCGGGGGGCATGACCGGCATCACCGCCGACGACTTCTTCGTCACCGATGAGCTCGATCGCACCACCATGGTGCTCTTCGCCACCGCCTCCCGGCCGCGGCGCCCGGCCTGATCAGAGCCCGGGAATGCTCGCGGTCGGGCTCACCGGCGGGATCGGTGCAGGCAAGTCGACAGTGGCCGAACTGCTCGTCGCCCGCGGGGCCAAGCTGGTGGACGCCGATCTCATCGCCCGGGAGGTGGTCGCCCCCGGAGGGCCGGCCTACCAGCCGCTCATCGACCGCTTCGGACCAGGGATCCTTGACGCCGGCGGTGAGATCGACCGGCCCGTGCTGGCGGAGCTGGTTTTCGGCCATCCCGAGGCGCTGGCCGACCTCAACGCCATCACCCACCCCGCCATCGGGGTCGAGATGATCGCCCGCAAGGACCACTATGGAGAAACCGGGGAGATCGTGGTGCTCGACATCCCCCTCCTGCGGCCCGCCCACCGTGAGCTGCTGGACCTGGGGGCCGTGGTGGTGGTCGACGTCCCGACCCACGTGGCCCTCGAGCGCCTCGTGAGCCAGCGGGGGATGGACAGGGCTGACGCCCAGGCCAGGATCGGGTCCCAGGCCGACCGCGAAACCCGCCTGGCGGGAGCGGACCTGGTCATCGACAACTCCTCCGACCACGATCACCTCCGGGCCGAGGTCGAACAGGCGTGGGCGGCCCTGCAGGTGCTTCGGGCACAGCAGTCCCGGCTGCCGGCCGCCGACGCCTGAGGCATTGGGGTTCGCCCCCGGCCCCGATCCGGCGTCGCACCCTCCCGGTACCATCCACCTATGCCCGATTTCGAGGTGGTCTCGCCGTTTCGACCCGCCGGGGACCAGCCCCAGGCCATCGCCGGGCTGGTCGAGGGCCTGCAGCGGGGTGACCGCTATCAGACGCTGATGGGCATCACCGGGTCGGGCAAGACGGCCACCATCGCATGGACCATCGAAGGGGTCCAGCGACCCACGCTGATCATCGAGCCGAACAAGTCGCTGGCCGCCCAGCTGGCCGCCGAGCTCAAGGAGTTCTTCCCCCGCAACCGGGTCGAGTACTTCGTCTCGTACTACGACTACTACCAGCCCGAGGCGTATGTGCCCTCGTCGGACACCTACATCGAGAAGGACTCCTCGATCAACGACGAGATCGACCGGCTCCGTCATGCCTGCACGTCGTCGCTGTTGCTCCGGCCTGACACCATCGTGGTGGCCTCGGTGTCCTGCATCTACGGATTGGGCTCGCCCGACGAGTACCGCGACCGGATCGTGGCCCTCCGGCCCGGGGAGGTGCACGACCAACGGGCCCTGCTCAGGCGCTTGGTCGACCTCCAGTACTCCCGCAACGACGTGACGCTGTCCCGCGGCCAGTTCCGGGCCCGGGGGGACACGCTCGAGATCCACGCCGCCTACGAGAGTCACGCTGTTCGCATCGAGTTCTTCGGGGACACCGTGGAGCGGATCCGGCCCTTCGACGTGACGACCGGGGAGATCGGCGATGAGCTCGAGGAGTTGGTGGTGTTCGCCAACACCCACTACGGCGCCGGCGACGAGCGACTGCAGAAGGCCGTCGTGAGCATCGAGGCGGAGCTCCGCAGCCGGTTGTCCGAGCTGGGCGAGGCCGGCAAGCTGCTCGAGTCCCAGCGGCTCCGCATGCGCACCGAGTACGACCTCGAGATGCTGGCGGAGACCGGGGTCTGCAGTGGGATCGAGAACTACAGCCGCCACCTGGACGGTCGGTCTGCGGGCGAGGCGCCGTTCACCCTCCTCGACTTCTTCCCCAAGGACTTCCTGGTCGTGCTCGACGAGAGCCACGTGGCCGTGCCCCAGCTCCGGGGCCAGTTCGCCGGTGACCGCTCGCGCAAGGAGACGCTCGTCGACCACGGCTTCCGACTGCCGTCGGCCATGGACAACCGGCCCCTCCGGTTCGAGGAGTTCATCGAGCGGACCGGCCAGGCCATCCTGCTGTCGGCCACGCCCGGGCCCTGGGAGCTCGAGCACAGCGCCAATGTCGTCGAGCAGGTGATCCGGCCGACCGGCCTGGTCGACCCCGAGGTGGACATCCGGCCCACGACCGGCCAGATCGACGACCTGCGCGAGCGGATCGACGCCACCGTGGCCGACGGGAACCGGGTGCTGGTGACCACCCTCACCAAGAAGATGGCCGAGGATCTGACCGACTACCTCGCCGAACAGGGCGTGCGCGTCCAGTACCTCCACTCCGACGTGGACACCATGGCCCGCGTGGAGATCCTGCGCGAGCTGCGCCTGGGCGCGTTCGACGTGCTGGTGGGCATCAACCTCCTCCGCGAGGGCCTCGACCTTCCCGAGGTCTCCCTGGTGGCCATCCTGGACGCCGACAAGGAGGGGTTCCTGCGATCGACGTCCTCACTCATCCAGACCATGGGGAGGGCGGCCCGCAACGTCAACGGGCGGGTGGTCATGTATGCGGACCGCATCACCGACTCGATGACCAACGCCATCGGCGAGACCCAGCGCCGGCGGGCGCGCCAGATCACCTACAACGAGGCCCACGGGATCGACCCGGTCTCCATCACCAAGTCGGTGACCGACATCCTCGAGCGGGTGCGGGGCGAAGGCATCGGGTCGGCGGCGATCACTTCGGGCCCCAACAGCCGATCCGCGGCCGATCGCGCCCAGAGGGGACGGGCCGGCGGGGTGGACCCCCGGGCCGCGGCCGCAGAGATGGCCCAGGCCCTCGGCCCGGACGCCGACGAGCTGTCGGGTCTGATCCATCGGCTCGAGGCCGAGATGAACCGGGCCGCCGAAGAGCTGCGATACGAAGAGGCCGCCCTCCTGCGCGACGAGATCACCGAGCTCCGGTCCCTGTTGGTCCGGGACCCGGTCGACGGCTCCCCGGTGCTGCCCGGCGACACGGCCGGCGTCGACGCTACGGTCAGTGTCTGAGCCGGACCGCGACCCTCATGCCGGTATCCTCAGCTGATGGCTGATCGACTGGTGGTGCGGGGGGCGCGCGAGCACAACCTGCAGGATGTCTCGCTCGATCTCCCGCGCGACCGGCTCATCGTCTTCACCGGCCTGTCCGGCTCGGGCAAGTCATCGTTGGCCTTCGACACCATCTACGCCGAGGGCCAGCGGCGATACGTCGAGTCCCTGTCCGCCTATGCCCGCCAGTTCCTCGGCCAGATGGACAAGCCCGACGTCGACTTCATCGAGGGGCTGTCCCCGGCCATCTCCATCGACCAGAAGTCGTCCTCCCGCAATCCCCGGTCGACGGTGGGCACGGTCACCGAGGTCTACGACTACCTGCGGCTCCTCTACGCCCGGATCGGCAAGCCCCACTGCCCCAATTGCGGGCGGCCGGTGGCCCGCCAGAGCCCCCAGCAGATCGTCGACCGGATCCTGGCCATGGACGAGGGCACCCGCTTTCTGGTCCTGGCCCCGGTGGTGCGGGGCCGTAAGGGCGAGTACAGCGCCCTGCTCGACGACCTGGCCAAGCAGGGGTTCGCCCGGGTCCGGGTGGACGGGGTCACGGTGGAGCTGGCCGACCGTGGCGGGGTGGACCTGGCCCGCTACGAGCAGCACACCATCGAGGTGGTGGTCGACCGGCTGATCCGCCGGGACGACATCCGTCGGAGACTGACCGAGTCCTTGGAGACGGCGCTGTCCCTGGCCGAGGGGGTGGCCGAGGTGGTGGTGGTGGACGCGGACGGTACGGAGCAGGAGGCCATCACCTTCAGCCAGCACCTGGCCTGCACCCATTGCGGGCTGAGCTTCGAGGACCCCTCGCCCCGGAACTTCTCGTTCAACTCGCCCTACGGCGCCTGCCCGGTGTGCACCGGCCTGGGCACCCGGTACGAGGTCGATCCCGAGTTGGTGGTGCCGGACCCGACCAAGTCCCTGGCCGAGGGGGCCCTGGCGCCCTGGTCGGGCGCCCGCAGCGAGTACTTCACCCGCATGGTGGTGGCCGCGGCCGAGCTGGGCGGGTTCTCGCTGGACGTCCCCTGGCAGAAGCTGCGCAAAGCGGACCAGAAGCTGGTGCTGTACGGGGCCGGCACCCGGCAGGTCCATCTCCAGTACCGCAACCGCTACGGGCGCCAACGGTCGTTCCACACCACCTACGAGGGGATCGTCCCGTGGCTGCAGCGCCGCCACACCGAGGCCGAGTCCGACTTCCTGCGGGACAATCTCGAGAGCTTCCTCCGGGAGGTGCCCTGTCCGGCGTGTGGTGGGGCGCGCCTGCGGCCCGAATCGCTGGCGGTCACCGTGGGCGGCTACTCCATCTTCGCCCTGTGCTCGCTGTCCATCGGCAAGGCGGTGGACGAGGTGGCCTCGCTCGACCTCTCGGATCGGGACCATCTCATCGCCGACCGGGTGTTCCGCGAGGTCCGCGAGCGCATGCAGTTCCTGTTGGACGTCGGCCTCGACTATCTCACCCTGGCCCGATCGGCCACGACGCTGTCCGGGGGCGAGGCCCAGCGCATCCGCCTGGCCAGTCAGATCGGAAGCGGGTTGGTGGGGGTGCTCTACGTCCTGGACGAGCCGTCCATCGGGCTGCACCAGCGGGACAACAAGCGGCTCATCGGCACCCTCAAGCGCCTACGCGACCTGGGCAACACGGTCATCGTGGTCGAGCACGACGAGGAGACCATCCGGGTCGCCGACCACGTGGTCGACGTCGGCCCGGGTGCCGGGGAGCACGGCGGGCGCATCGTCCATTCCGGCCCGGTCACCGGCGCCGGTGGTCTCGAGTCCAACCCGGACTCGCTCACCGGGCAGTACCTCTCGGGCCACCGGTCGATCCCGGTGCCCGCGGTGCGGCGACCCGGCAGCGGGGAGTCCCTCACCGTCCTGGGCGCCCGCGAGCACAACCTGCACGATGTCGATGCCAGCTTCCCATTGGGCCGCCTGGTGGCCGTGACCGGGGTCTCCGGCTCCGGCAAGTCGACGCTGGTCAACGACATCCTGCTGCGCTCGTTGGCCAAGCAGGTGCACCGGGCCAAGACGCTTCCGGGCCTGCACCGGACCATCACCGGGGTGGCCAACATCGACAAGGTGGTCGAGGTCGACCAGGCGCCGATCGGCAGGACGCCGCGGTCGAACCCGGCGACGTACACGGGCGTGTTCGACCACATCCGCCGGCTGTTCAGCCAGACCCAGGAGGCGAAGGTCAGGGGCTACCTCCCGGGCCGCTTCTCGTTCAACGTGAAGGGTGGCCGTTGCGACGCGTGCGCGGGCGACGGGACCATCCGCATCGAGATGCACTTCCTCCCCGACATCTACGTGCCCTGCGAGGTATGTCACGGGGCCCGCTACAACCGCGACACCCTCGAGGTCACCTTCAGGGGCAAGACCATCGCCGATGTGCTGGACCTGTCCTGCGAGGAGGCACTGGGCTTCTTCGCCCACCAGCCGCCCATCGCCCGTCACATGCAGACCCTGGTCGACGTGGGCCTCGGCTACATCCGCCTGGGCCAGCCCGCTCCCACGCTGTCCGGGGGCGAGGCCCAGCGGGTCAAGCTGGCGTCGGAGCTCAGTCGTCGGTCGACAGGTCACACCCTCTATGTCCTCGACGAGCCCACCACCGGCCTGCACTTCGACGATGTGCGCAAGCTCCTCGATGTCCTCAGCCGACTGGTCGACCAGGGCAACACGGTGATCGTCATCGAGCACAACCTGGACGTGGTGAAGAGCGCGGATTGGATCATCGACCTAGGACCCGAGGGCGGCGACCAGGGCGGGACGATCGTGGCCGAGGGCGCACCGGAGGCTGTCGCCGCCGTCCCCGACAGCTACACCGGCGAGGTGCTGGCTCCGCTCCTCGGCATCAAACGAGGCAAGGAAGTCCTCAAGCCGGCAAGCAAACCCCGCGTCAGGTCGGCGGCCAAACCACCGGCCAAGCGGGCGGCCAAGTCAGCCAACGGGACGGCCACCAAGTCCGCCAACGGGGCGAGGGGGACCGCCTCCACGCCAGCCTCCAGAGCCAAGCCCGCCGCCGGCGCCGGCCGCCGCTGACCGCCGAGGCGAGGCCGGACCGGACGACGCAACCGCCGTCGCTCAGGTGGTGGCCAACATCCTCTCGAGGGCCACCCGGGCCCACGTCGCCGTCTCCTCGTCGACCGTGATCCGGTTGCGGACATCGCCGTCGACCAGACCCTCGAGGATCCAGGCCAGATGGGGAGCGTCGATGCGGAACATGGTCGAGCAGGGACAGACCAGAGGGTCGAGGGAGACCACCGTCTTGTCCGGCGTCTCGTCGTCGAGGCGCTTGACGAGATGGATCTCGGTCCCCACTCCGATCACCGAGCCCGAGGGGGCATCCGCCACGGCCCGGATGATGTAGTCGGTGGAGCCCACCTGGTCTGCGACCTCCACGACGTCGTGTGAGCACTCGGGATGCACCACCACGACGCCCCCGGGGTGTTCGGCCCGGAAGGCCTCGACGTGGGCCGGTCGGAAGCGCTGATGGACCGAGCAGTGACCCTTCCAGAGCAACAGCGTCGCCGACTTGAGGGTCAGGTCATCGAGGCCCCCACGTTCGAGCCGGGGGTTCCAGACCGCCATGTCCTCTGCCGCGTAGCCCAGCTCGAAGCCGGTGTTCCGGCCGAGGTGCTGATCGGGGAAGAACAGCACCTGGTCCCCGCGGGAGTGCCCGTCGTCGTCCGGGGCGAGGGCCCAGGTCAGTACGGCCCTGGCGTTGGACGAGGTGCACACCACTCCGCCGTTGCGGCCGACGAATGCCTTCAGTGCTGCCGATGAGTTCATGTAGGTCACCGGGATGACCCGGCCGAAGTCGGTGACCTCAGCCAGCGCCTCCCACGCCTCTTCCACGGAGTCGATATCGGCCATGTCGGCCATGGAGCATCCGGCGTTGAGGTCGGGGAGGACGACCTGCTGGTGGCGGCCGGTGAGGACGTCGGCCGACTCGGCCATGAAGTGAACGCCGCAGAAGACCACGAATTCGGCCTCCGACTGGTCGGCGGCGATGCGGGAGAGTCCGAACGAGTCCCCTCGTGCATCGGCCCAGACCATGACTTCGTCTCGTTGATAGTGGTGCCCCAGAATGATGAGGCGCGGTCCGAGGGCCGCCTTGGCCGCTCCGATCCATTCCGTGAGCTGTTCGGGTCCCGCCTTGGTGTAGCGATCGGGGAGCGCTGTCTGTAGCCGGAGCATGTCGGGTGTGACCCCCTTGTGGAGGCGCTCCGGTCTGTGGCCGGCGGGGACAGCCTGGTCGCCCATCCGCGGGGTTGTCGGCCCCGGAGCGGTAGATGTCGCCGGAAACCAGGCCGGCGTGAATCCATACTATGTCCTCGGACGACCGGTGGTGCGGTGGATCGGGGTCCGCCCCCGGCACGGCACACTGGTGATGTGGTCACCCGTCCTCTTCCAGGATCGATTCCTGACGGCCCCGGCTCGTATCAATTCCTCGACCGGGACGGGCGGGTGTTGTACGTGGGGAAGGCGAAATCCCTGCGGCAGCGGCTCAACTCGTACTTCCAGGACCCGGGCGGGCTGGCGGTCAGAACAGCGCAGATGGTCAGCCAGGCCGACCACGTCGAGTGGATGGTGGTGGACACCGAGGCCGAGGCCCTGCTGCTGGAGCACAATCTCATCAAGCAGTACCAGCCGCGCTACAACGTCCGGCTCAAGGACGACAAGAGCTACCCGTGGCTGGCCTTGACCGTGCAGGAGGAATGGCCCCGGCCCGCCGTGGTCCGCGGACGCAAGCGCAGTGGCGTGCGGTACTTCGGTCCGTACCCCAACGTCGGCGCCATCCGGGACACCCTCGACCTGTTGCTGCGGTCCTTCCCGGTACGGACCTGCTCGGACACCAAATTCAGACGGCACGAGCGCCTCGGCCGCCCCTGCCTGCTCTACCACATCGACCGGTGCTCGGGACCCTGCGTCGGCGCCGTGGATCACGACGAGTACGACCGGATGGTGTCCGATCTCATCTCCTTCCTCAGCGGGGACACCGGCCCCCTCGAGAAGGGGCTGGAGACGGACATGCAGGAGGCGGCACAGGCGCTTGACTTCGAACGGGCCTCGGTGCTCCGGGACAAGATCGAAGCGGTCCGGGCCGCCGACGCCGTCCGCCAGATGGAACTCGGGACCAAGGAGGATCTGGACGTGTTCGGACTGGCCGAGGACGAGTTGGAGGCCGCCGTGCAGGCGTTCCACGTTCGCTCCGGCAAGGTGGTGGGGCGGACGGCGCTGTACGTCGACAAGGTCGAGGACCTCACCCCTCCCGAACTGATCGAGCGCATCCTGGTCGACGTCTACGCCGACCCGGCATCGGGGGTCCCTCGCCAGGTACTGGTCCCGACCATGCCCGCCGACGTCGACGCCGTCACCGAATACCTGACCGGGCGGCGGGGAGGGCCGGTGGCGCTGCGGGTGCCGGTACGGGGGCCCAAGCGGGCCCTGCTGGAGACGGTCGAGCAGAATGCCCGCGAGTCCTTTGTCCGCCACCGCCTGCAACGGACGTCGGACCACAACAGTCGGGCGAGGGCGCTCGAGTCGCTGCAGCAGGAGTTGGGTCTCCCTGACGCTCCCCTTCGCGTCGAGTGCTACGACATGAGCCATCTGCAGGGCACCGACTACGTGGGCTCGATGGTCGTGTTCGAGGACGGCCTGCCCAAGAAGAGCGAGTACCGCCACTTCCGAGTGGCCACCGTGGCCGGCAACGACGACTACGCGGCCATGGAGGAGGTGTTGACCCGACGACTGACGTCCCTGCTGGCCGAAGAAGCGGGTGCGGCGGGGACGGCCACCGCCAACGGGTCAGAGGTGGATGGGACCCCGGCGCCCAGCCCGCCGAGGCGCCGGTTCTCCTACCCGCCGCAGCTGCTGCTGCTCGACGGTGGCCTCGGACAGCTCAATGTCGGCGTCCAGGTGCTCGAGGCCATGGGGCTCACCGATCGGATCCCCATTGCCTCCCTGGCCAAGAGGTTCGAGGAGATCTACCGGCCCGGGAGCTCCGAGCCCATCCGGCTGTCCCGCCAGTCCGAAGGGCTCTATCTCCTCCAGCGGCTCCGCGACGAGGCCCACCGGTTCGCCGTCTCCTACCACCGCACCCTGCGGGGAAAGCGGATGACCCTCGGCGCCTTGGACGGGGTGCAGGGCCTGGGGCCCAAGCGTCGGTCCCGGCTCATCGAGCAGTTCGGTGGCCTGGCTGCGCTCCGGAACGCCTCCCGGGACGAGCTCCTGGGCGTATCGTGGTTGCCGGCCGAGGTGGGAGTTGCCGTGTTCGAGAGGCTGCACACGCCACTGGCCCGGAGCGGACCCGGCGAGGCAAAGGTGGACCATTGAGCGAGTACCTGATGGTGACCGGCATGTCCGGTGCCGGTCGGTCCACGGCTGGCGCCACGCTCGAGGACCTGGGGTGGTTCGTCATCGACAACATGCCGTCGGCGCTGATCTCGAAGGTCTCCGAACTGGTGGACGGCGCCGGCTCGGAGATGGAGCGGGTGGCCTTTGTCGTCGGCCGGGGTGGGGGGGACCTCGACGACGTGCTCCCGGCAGTGGACGTGCTCGAAGCCGGGCGCAACCGTGTCCGGGTCCTCTTCCTCGATGCCAGCGACGACGTGCTGATCCGGAGGTTCGAGGGCACCCGGCGCCGGCACCCCCAGGCCGCCCGGGGAGTGGTGGACTCGGTCGCCGACGAGCGCCTCCTCCTCCGGGGATTGCGCGACCGGGCCGACCTGGTCATCGACACGGGCGAGCTCAACACCAACCAGTTGCGGGCGCGGCTCATGGAGGTGTTCGGCGGCGAGGAGCCGGGCAGCACCATGCGCACCTCCATCCTCTCGTTCGGCTTCAAGCACGGTGTGCCGCTGGACGTGGACCTGATGTTCGACTGCCGGTTTCTGCCCAACCCCTACTGGGACGAGTCCCTCCGGATCCACAGCGGGCTCGAGCCACCGGTCCGCAAGTACGTGCTGGACCGGCCGGAGACCTCGAAGTTCCTCGACAAGCTCGACGACCTCCTCACCATGCTCATCCCCGCCTACATCCGTGAGGGCAAGTCGTACCTCACCGTGGCCATGGGCTGCACGGGAGGCCGCCACCGCTCTGTGGTGCTGGCCGAGGAGCTGGCCCGCCGACTGGACGACCACGGCATCCCGACGACGGTCTTTCACCGGGACGTCGAGCGTTGAGCCCGCCGTGGACGGCCGGAGTCGCTGGCGGTGGGCCCAAGGTGGTCGCCATCGGTGGCGGCCACGGCCTGGCCGCCACCCTGCGCGCCGTGCGCACCTACACCGACCAGGTCACCGCCATCGTGTCCGTCGCCGATGACGGCGGATCGTCCGGGCGGCTCCGCAAGCTCCTCCACATCATCCCCCCCGGGGACCTCCGTACGTGCCTGGTGGCCCTGGCCGAGCCCGGCTCCTTGCTGGCCTCGACGTTCGAGTACCGGTTTGTGAGTGAGGAGCTTGCCGGACATGCCCTCGGCAACCTGATCCTGGCCGGCCTCATCGACGAGACGGGCGATCCGGTGGTGGCCCTCGACGAGGCGGGCCGACTCCTCGGCGTGAAGGGCCGCGTGCTGCCGGCCACCGTCGAGCCCGTGGTGCTGAAGGCTCAGGCCGACGGCGGCCACGTGGCCGGCCAGGTGGCGGTGATGGCGACGGACAACATCCGGGAGGTCTCGTTGGTGCCCTCCGACCCGAAGGCGCCCGCTGAGGCCGTGGCCGCCTTGGAGGAGGCCGACCAGATCATCGTGGGACCGGGGTCGCTGTTCACCAGTGTGCTGGCCGCCATCGCTGTTCCCGAGATCCGGGACGGCATCAACCGGTCGAAGGCCGGCAAGGTCTACGTCTGCAACCTGCGCCCTCAGGTCCCCGAGACCGAGGCCTTTGACGTGGGGATGCACGTCGAAGCGCTGGTGGCGCACGGTGCACTCGTCGATTCGGCCGTCTGTGACACGTCCGGGCTGCCCCTTGGCCACCCTGGGGTTCCGATCGTGGATCGGCGCCTGGCCCGTCCCAATGGCTTGGCCCACGATCCCGCCAAACTGGCGTCAGTCCTCTCTGATCTGCTCGGATGAGGCCGTGGCCGGTCAGGATGCCCTAACGTGGACGCCGTTCTCCGTTTGCCGGAGGGTAGGACCGGGATGCCTGGACGCGTGGGGTGGGCACACATGGAAACAGTGAAGAGCGAGGCACAGAGGCAATGACCGTACGGATCGGCATCAACGGTTTCGGGCGCATCGGCCGGAACTATCTCCGGGCCGCCCGCTCCCTGGGTGCGGATGTCGAAGTGGTGGCCATCAACGACCTCACCTCGGCGGAGACCCTGGCCCACCTCCTGCGTTATGACTCCACCCACGGCCGGTTCGACAGCGAGATCAAGGTGGTCGACTCGTCGATCGTCCTGGACTCGGGAGCCATCTCGGTACTGGCCGAACGCGACCCCAAGGCGCTGCCATGGGACAGGCTCGGCGTCGAGGTGGTCATCGAATCCACCGGGCTGTTCACCACACGGGCCTCGGCGGCCTCCCATCTCGAGGCCGGAGCCTCCCGAGTGGTCATCTCCGCTCCCGCAGCCGACGTCGACGCCACCTTCGTGGTCGGCGTGAACGACTCCGATTTCGATCCGGCCACGGACTTCGTGGTCTCCAACGCCTCGTGCACCACCAACTGCTTCGTCCCCATGGTCAAGGTGCTCGATGACGCCTTCGGGGTCGAGAGCGGGATGATCACCACCGTCCACGCCTTCACCAACGACCAGAACCTGCTGGATCTGCCGCACAAGGACCTCCGTCGGGCCCGCGCCGCCTCGATCAACATCGTTCCCGCCTCCACCGGGGCGGCCCGAGCCACCGGGCTGGTCCTTCCGTCCATGAAAGGCCGCCTGGACGGCACCGCCCTCCGGGTTCCCGTGCCCGACGGGTCCATCACCGATTTCACCGCCGTCATACCCGGCTCGGTCAGCGTGGAACAGGTCAACCAGGCCTTCGCCGCCGCCGCGTCCTCGGGGCCACTGTCCCGGGTGCTGGTCTACACCGAGGATCCGATCGTCTCCTCCGACATCGTGGGCAGCCCGGCGTCGTGCACCTTCGATGCCGGCCTGACCATGGTCATGCCCTCGGCCTCGGGTATCACCTTGGTCAAAGTGGAGGGTTGGTACGACAATGAGTGGGGCTACGCCAACCGTCTCGTCGATCTGTCATTGGTGGTCGGTGGTCTGGGCTGCTGAGGGGATCGGCTGCGAGGGTATCGGGTGACCAGGTGCGACAGAGGGGGAGGCAAGGGGTGATGAAGGAGACCGGGGGCAACCCGCTGCTGCAGGGACTACCCCTGCTCGACGACCTTCCTGATCTGGACGGTGCCAGCGTGTTGGTCAGGGTCGACTTCAACGTCCCGCTTCGCCTCTGCGCCGACGAGCCCGGCACGGTGACCGACGACTTTCGCATCCGGGCCTCGCTGCCCACCTTGGACTACCTGCTCGCCCAGGGGGCCGCCGTTACGGCCTGCACGCACCTCGGGAGGCCTGGGGGCGCCCCTGATCCCCGGTGGGACCTCGGGCCGGTCCGGGAGGAACTGTCACGGTTGGCCCCCCAGGTCGAGTTGCTCGAGAACCTGCGATTCGATCCGGGCGAGGTCGACAACGATCCCGCCTTCGTCGAGAAGCTGATCAACGGGCACGACGCCTACGTGAACGACGCCTTCGGGGTGTCGCACCGCGCCCACGCCTCGGTGGTGGGGCCCCCGACCCGGCTGCCCAGTGCAGCCGGGTTCTTGCTGCAGCGGGAGATCGAGGCCCTCGGCGAGCTTCTCGGAGCTCCCGCCCATCCGTTCGTGGCCGTGGTGGGGGGAGCCAAGGTGGCCGACAAGCTCGGCGTGCTCGAGGCTCTCCTCGATCGGGTAGATGCCCTGGTGGTCGGGGGAGGTATGGCCTTCACCTTTCTGGCCGCTGCTGGCCACCATGTGGGTGGCTCCATGGTGGACGGTGATCGTGTCGCCGACTGCGCTGCCTTGTTGCGGTCCGGCAAACGGATTCTCCTCCCGACCGACATCGTGGCCCTCGAACCGGGCGCCGAGTTCGGGTGCGACTGCTCCGGAGGCGAGGTCCGCACCGTCGGCGACGACATTCCCGACGGGTGGCAGGGGTTGGATATCGGCCCGGACACCATCCAGGCGTACAGCCGCGAGATCGAGTCTGCCGGCACCGTCCTGTGGAACGGCCCCATGGGCGTCTTCGAGGACGCGCGGTTCTGCTCGGGAACGGCAGGGGTGGCCCGCGCCGTCGCCGACTGTGCCGGCTTCACCGTGGTCGGTGGAGGCGACAGCGCCGCGGCAGTCGACGAACTCGGACTGGGTGACCAGATCAGCTTCATCTCCACCGGGGGCGGCGCCTCCCTCGAGCTGCTCGAGCACGGTGATCTCCCGGGATTGGCGGCGCTCCGGGGCGCACCGAACGCCCCGGCATCCTCTGACCGCCCGGCCTCCTCGAACGGTTCCCGCCCGGGCCGGCGGCGTCGGTGACCGACGGACGCCGTCGACGGCCGCTTATCAGCGGCAACTGGAAGATGAACTTCGACCACCACCAGGCGCTCCATGCCGTCCGGGACCTGGGCCTGCGCCTCCAGCCCGCGGATGTCGGACCAGTCGACGTCTCCGTGCATCCTCCCTTCACCGACATCCGCACCGTGCAGTCCGTAGTCGAGCCCGAGGGCATACCCGTGGCCCTGGGAGCGCAGAATTGCGCCGTGGCGGACTCAGGGCCCTACACGGGGGAGGTCAGTGCCCTGATGCTGGCCAAATTGCACGTCGAGTACGTGATCGTCGGTCATTCCGAGCGGCGAACGCTGTTCGGTGAGACCGATGAGCTCGTGGTGGAAAAGCTGAAGGCCGTGCTGCGAAACGGCATGACCCCCATCTGCTGCGTGGGCGAGACGGCGGAGGAGCGGGACGGCGGGCTGACCCGGGACCGACTGACCAGCCAGCTGGAGTCCGCGCTCGGACCACTGCCACCCGAATCCGTCGGCACCATGGTGATCGCCTACGAGCCCGTGTGGGCCATCGGCGCCGGGCAAGCGGCCACGCCCGAGGACATCCAACAGGCGGGCCAGTTGGTCCGTGAGGTGGTCGGGAAATGCGCCAACATGGAGGCGGCCAACCAGGTGCGGATCCAGTACGGAGGATCCGTGAGCGAGGAGAACACCGAGTCGCTGCTCCGATGCCCGGATATCGACGGCCTCCTGGTCGGAGGGGCCAGCCTCGATACGGCGGCATTCGTGGGCATCATCCGGGCCGCGGCACGGGTCGCGGGCTGAGTTTGGTAGCGTCTCCACCGGTCCCGAGCCAGAGGAGAACGTTCGCGTGTTGACCGCAGTAATGGTCGTTTTACAGGTCCTGGCCAGCCTGGCGCTCATCTTTCTGATCCTCATGCACAGCGGAAAGGGCGGTGGCCTCTCCGACATGTTCGGGGGTTCAATGGGCTCGGCGGCGGCCGGATCGACGGTGGTCGAGAAGAATCTCGATCGGATCACCGTCACGGTCGCCGTGATCTTCGCCTTCACCAATCTCATCCTCATCCTGCGTCTGCAGTGAGCCAGAACGGCGCCGATGCCGTCGAGCGCCGTCCGCGCATTGCGGTGTTGTGGCGGAAGCACCGCGCCCGTTGGACCCTGCCGCTCGTCATCATCTTGATCATCGGCCTGGTCGCCATCATCGACCACATCGGGTCCCACCGGATCAGTCAGGTCGACAAGCCGACGCCCTCGCCGCTGGTCGCCGCCACCGGGGGAGCAGCCATCGTCGATCTGGACCGTTGGTGGAACGGCTTCAATCCGAATACGCCCGCGGGGGCGGCGTCGTCGACCCCGACCCTGCTCACCTCGGTGCTTCCCAGCGCCTATGTCATCAACCCCAAGCTCGTTCCCCAGGTCAACAGCGATCTCCTCCTGAGTGTAGAGGTCCAATCCACATCGCCCCTCATCATCCAGTACACGATCAACCCCAAGGCCGTGTGGTCCGACGGGGTGCCCGTGAGCGCCGACGACTTCATCTACGCATTTGAGTCGCAACGGGGCGACGGCGTCGATGTCAACGGACAGCCCGACAGGGTGGCATCGACCCTCGGCTATCGCGACGTGGCCTCTGTTCTTCCCAGCAACGGGGGGAAGACGGTGACGGTCCAGTTCACCACTCCGTTCACGGACTGGCGGGTCATGTTCAACCACATGGTGCCCGCCCACATCGCACGCCGGGTGGGCTGGACCCACGGGTTCGACATGTTCAGCCCTGCAACGGACCTTTCGGCGGGACCGTTCATCGTTCGATCCGTTTCGTCAGGAGGAAGCGCCGAACTGGTACGCAATCCCAAATGGTGGGGGACACCGGCCCTCCTGGACCGAGCCACAGTGAACGTCGCACCCAACGAGCCGGCGTGGACGGGCACGTTGGCCGTCAGCAATCAGGCGGTCGCCCAGCCGACGCGATTCAATCTCAAGGCCTTGGGGGTGGTGTCGTCGATGCCCAATACCCAGAGCGTCCTCAAGCCGACGCTGAGTCTTCTTGCGCTCGAGTTCAATGTGAAGTCAGCCGTCACGTCTCGCCTGGCCACGCGCCAGGCGATCGCCCACGCCATCGATCGCACCGGACTGCTGGCCCACACGTTCGGCTCCGTCGACCCAGACCTGGTGGTCAATCAGGACCACCTGGCCACGGCGACCCAGGCCTCCTACAGCCCATCATCGGCTTCGGCTGGCTACAGCTCCCGCGATCTCGCCACCACCGGGCAACTGCTCAAGAGCGTGGGGTTCCATCAAGACGCCCAGGGCAACTTTGTGAACACCGACGGAGCGCAGTTGACCGTTCGGATGGCGGTTCAGACGGGTGACCCTTGGATCGGTGCGGTGGGGGCACAGATCAGCGAGCAGCTTCACAGTGCGGGCATCTCCGTGGTCACCATCCCGGTCGATGGGACTGCGGGCCTCAACACGGCGCCGACTACCGACCGCTACGACATGGCCCTGGTGACGCGGGTCTCGAGCCCGTTTCAGACAGCCACCGCGGACTGGTACTCGGACGGATCGGGTGCCGGAGGGTCGACCGGCAGCCTGGACTGGAGCAATTTCGACGACCCCCAGGTGGACCAGGACTTCACCCTGGCATCGCAAGCGCTCAACCCGGTCAGCGGCGCCGCCATCTATGCGCAGATCGATGACCAACTGTGGGATCAGATGGTCGGTCTGCCCCTGTTCGGGGAGCCGGCCTTCCTGGGCAACGGTGTCCAGATCCAGAATGTGCAGTTCAACGCGTCAATCGACGGCATCCTGTGGAACCTGCCTCTCTGGACCACACTCAAACCTGGTCCTCCGAGCCAACAGACATGACCGCCGGCAAGTCCGTGGAGGAGCCGAGGTCGCGCTACCATGCCAGTCGCCCCGATCGCGATATCGGAGCCACTTCGTCGGAGTGGCGGAATAGGCAGACGCGCTAGCTTGAGGGGCTAGTGCCCGAAAGGGCGTGGGGGTTCAAGTCCCCCCTCCGACACGATCCCTGAGTACACGCGCTCCTGCGGCGACGTGTACTCGCCCGTCTTCGTGGTACGTGAGATTCACGCCGAGCTCGTCGTAGATGGCTCGTTTGTCCTCGGGGTCGGCCTTGGCGAGCGTGCCCACGATGTCCTTGAGCTGGCGGACCAGGGCTTTGATCTCGTTGTTGGTGTGCTTGCGGGGCGTTAGCTTCCGGCCCAGGTCTCGCTCGATGCTTCGGCGCTCGCGTTCGATCTCGGCGATCCAGGTCGCGGCGCTGGTGATCTCGCTGTTCACCTCGAGAGTTCCCGGTAGCGGGCGAGCTTGGAGTCGCATTCCTTGAGGCGCCGCCGGAGCTCG
The DNA here is from genome assembly GCA_015478655.1 of Acidimicrobiales bacterium. GTDB lineage: Bacteria > Actinomycetota > Acidimicrobiia > Acidimicrobiales > RAAP-2 > Bog-756. The sequence goes on from JADMIJ010000003.1 coordinate 106,974, forward strand.
AGCTCGCGTCCCTGGTCATCTTGGGGCTCGAGGTCGCTGACGGCTGCGAGTGCTTCGCAGGTGGCGTCGACGTGCTCTTCGGCGAAGAGGCTGCCGATCCGTTCGTCGAGGCTCGGGACGATTGCCTCTTCGCGGACGTAGACCGTCTTGGGGTGCTGCTCCGCGGTGATCGCGTATTGCGAGGGAAACTTGCAGCGGTAATACGCCCGTCCGTTGTTCCACGATGCTTGCATCTTGCGGTCGCATTCCGAGCAGCACATCAAGCCCGACAGTACGTAGGGATGGCGTGTGCGCTCCTTGCGGACCGCGGAGCGTTGCGCGCCTGCGAAGATGTCCTGGGCGGCCTCGAAGGTTTCGGGTTCGATGATCGCGGTGTGCGTCTGTTGTTCGGACCAGACCCATTCGCTCGGGTGGTTCCAGCGCATCTTTGATTCGTGACCGAGGGCGACGTCCTCGACGTCAATGAGGACTTCGTCGCGGCGCTGCTTGTTCCAGACCTCTCGGCCCGTGTACCGAGGGTTCTTCAGGATCGACCGCACCGCGACCTTCGACCAGGCCCCGCCACTGCCTTGGCGATGCTGGTTGCGGGCCGGGTCGTGCGCAGATGGAGACAGGATGCTGTCGCGGGTCAGGCTTTCGGCGATCGCGTATGCCCCTTGGCCGGCGAGGAAGTCGCTGAAGATCCGTTGCACGACTGGAGCGGCTACCGGGTCGGGTGCGAGCCGATGTAGGCGTTGGCCGATCGCAGCCTTCGATGGGTTCGGATGCGGTCCGGCGTCTGCGAGCGCATAGCCGTACGGCGGCCGCCCGCCGAGGAAGCGGCCCTCCACTGCGGCCTGCGCGGCCATCGCCGAGCGGACGCGAGTCTTGATCCGGTTCCGTTCACCTTTGCTCATGCCGCCGTAGAGGCTCATCACAAGATCGTGGGCATCCGAACCAGGATCGACCGCGCCGCCGACCTCAGGTACCCAGAGCTCGACGTCGTAATGCACGAACACTGGGAACGTCAGTCCGAACTGATTGCCATAGAACGCGCGCTGCGGCTCACCGATCACAACGGCTTCGAAGCCTCGATCGGGCTCGCTGAACGCCTTGAGGAGTCGCGAGGCTTCCGGTCGACGCTTCCACGGCAACGAGCGGGACTGACCGATATCGAAGAACTCGGCCACGAGCTCGCCGCCGACCTGTTCGATGACCTGTCGTGAGCGCGCCAGCTGCCAGTTGCGCGACGACGCGGGATCCTGTTGATCCTCGGTACTGACTCGTCCGTAGATCGCGAAACGCTTCATCCCGGTCAGGAGGCTAGAACCTCGGGCTCGCCTTCGTCGGGGACCGTCGCGTCGGAGCACGAACGGTTGGCCTTGAGCAGTACCCGGACGAGCGCTCGCGCCGCACCCGATGTCAGAACCGGCGGAGTGCTGGGAACCTTGACGGTCGTCTGGCGTCGGTCGACGACTGGCGGCGCCGGCCGGTCGACGGAGTCACCGCAGTTCTCGCGATCTCCGAAAGGTGATGGCATCACAACCATCGTGCGCGTTGCGCATCCCGGAACCACTCCCGAAACCACTCCCGAAACCACTCCTGGGATCGCTCACGGGACCATTCCTGCCGCCGGAACGGCGACGACGCCCTAACGCGAGGGACGCCGGGTTCGTTGCTCCATGCGGCCACGTCTACAGCTCCGAATTCCTTCACGATGAGGAATAGCGCGATCGACCCCCTCGCGCGCGACACGCGACCCGAAAGAAAGTTGCACGCACTTGCGTACGACGATGCCGCGCCGGCCCCGCGCACATCGGCTCCGTGACACCGTCGCCCGTCAATCGGTCTCGACAGCGATTCACCGATGTGTTCGGCGACCCGGTAAGCGTCTCGCCGAACAGCGACACCACGAGCGCGAATCGGCCTTCACGATCGTCACAGACTTGCTCGTTGCGCTAAGGGACCTAGCGGTTAGGGCGTGAGTCGGGGCTCCATCGGTTGCGCCAGTCGATGAGCTTTGCGGTGACGAGCAGCATGGTCACGAAGCAGAGTTGTGCGTGTCGGTGTCGGGTTCGGCGGTCGGTGTTGCGACGTAGCTGTCCATAGTTCGACAACCACGAGTTGGTTCCTTCGACGACCCATCGCAGTCCCAGCTCGAGCGGTCGTCTCTCGGTGGCGCCCTTGGGTTCGCGGTGTTGGATATTGAGATCATCGAGTCCGAAACTCGCGAGATGGCGACGTGTCTTCGCGTAGTCGTAGCCGCGGTCGAGGTGCAGGGTCTCGATGTCGACGAGGAGTCCCACGCGGGCAACGTCGTCGAGTGTCGGGCCGAGGAGCTTGAGTTCGTTGCGGTTGGCGCCATCGATTGCCCACCCGATCGGGATGCCGTTGGCATCCACCGCGATGGACCACTTCCAACCGAGATTCGCCCGGTCAGTCGGGTTTATCCCGGTGCCTTCCCCACCGCAGGGTGCCTTGTGCAACGAACCGTCGAGAGCAACCTCGCGTAGGTCCAGGCCAATGATCCGGTCGTAGGCGTGGATCGCATCGGCGCGCAGCTGGTCGAACACCCGGCCGCGATCCATTCATCGCGTCGAGATGCAGAGTGGTGTCGGAGACCCGTCGTTCGAGAATCGATTCGACGGTCACCCACGAACAGCCGGTGACGAGTCGGATCAGGATGCCCCAAAAGCACAAGCGATCCGCGACCCGCGGGCGGTGACAGCCCAACGGATGATCGTCTCGAATCGGTGGGATTAGCGGTTCGATCGCTCCCCAGACGGCATCTACCACTTCGGGTTCGAGCGCGCGCATGATGACGGGGCCTTCCACTGTGTCGTCGTTGTTTGGGTCGCACTTGGGATCAAACCCGAGCCAACCCGTCGACCGGTGGATGGCACCTACTCGCGCTGCCCCTAAGCGCAACGAGCTGAGCATTGTCGTCGGGTCCGATCGAGTCGCAGTCGTCGACGCGTCCGACTGTCTGTGCGGCCCTTTACGGACGCAACAACGGCCGTGGGACTGAGCTTCCGATCGTTGCTCGTAGTGACGGAGCTCCGCCCGCGATCAGCGAGCACCGCCTACAGGATCTCGCACGTCCGTTCATGCGATCCGAGAAGCGATCGCGGCTTGTTCGCGGCGACGTCCCGCGCCGGTTCGGTCGGCGCTGTGGTCAGGGCTCGACTCGTTCGCGCGTTGTCGAAACGTCGGCCCACCTCTGCACGGTAGATCTGCACGCTATGTCTGCACGGTAGGTCTGCACTCAATGTACGCCGGAGACAGCTGACGGCCCTGGACTGCGGCCGGATCTATGACCAGTCGGGCGGCTGACCTGCAGTTTCGTCTTCCAGTGATTGTCCTTGGTTGTCGTCCTTTCTCGACCTCCCGCGGCCCATCCGCGGCCCACAACTTGGCGTAGGGCCGACCCGTCCGCGAGCCGCTTCTCACGGCTGCGTACGCCAGATTGGCCCGTGCCACTCCCCTCAGAGCTCCCGTAAGCACTCCCGCCGCCCAATCGGCGACACGTGTTCGTCCGGGGGTGATGCGTGACAGGTCGTTCCGGATTGATGTGTGACGTTCCGGGACTTGTGTGTGCGAAGGGCGAGATCTGTCGTCGCGGGCGACGAGCCGCAGCGTTCGAAGCGCTCGGCGAGGAGCGGGAACGGCACACCGAACCGCTGTTCGCGCTCATACCCGGCGGACCCGATGCCGAGTTGAGCGCGCCCGCGACCCACCAGCACCGACGAGGGCGGACGAACCCGGCTGCATAGCTCAGCTGGTGATGCGCTCCAGCCAGCCGGTGACGAGGTCGGCGAACTCGGAGGTGGCGTCGAGGTGTGGAAGATGTCCGGCCTCGATCGCGCGGTGTGCCTTCGGCTCGTTGGCGGCGGTGTAGAGCTGGTCGGTCTGGGCCGGAGGTTGGAACCGGTCGTGATTGCCTTGGATGAGCAGGACGGGGCGGTGGAGTCGGTGGATCGCGTCCGGCCCGTCCCAGGTGTCGAGAAGCTCTCGGTAGGTGAGCATGGAGAGCCGGCGTGCTCGGGTGATGGTGGCATCTCGTCTGATGCGCCCTGCCCAATCGGGGTTGTCGGTGAGCTGTTCGTAGGCGTAGAAGTGGTTCACGCTGATGCGCATCGGGACGATTCTCGAAAGAGGGAGCGCGATGCGGTAGAGCAGTCGTCGTGGTCTGGTGAGCAGGAAGTCGGCAACGTGTGCGGGGGCGTTGGAGGCGACGACGCTCTCAATGTGGGGGTCGCGTTCGCCGGCGAGGATGGCGATCATGCCGCCGAGGCTGTTGCCGACGAGGTGGACGCGGTCGAGTCCGTGCTGGCGTGCGTACGAGATCGCGGCGAGGGTGTCGTCGGCGAGGTCGTCGAGCGTCCATCGGCCGCGTACTCCAGTGCTGCGGCCGTGGCCGCGGTAGTCGAAGCTGAGGGTGTTTACGCCGCGGGTGGCGAGTTCGGTGGCGAGGGGCTCGTACTCGAAGGTGTGGAACCCGATTCCGCACAGCAGCACGACCGTCGGGCGGGCAAGGTCGACGCTGCGAAGCCGTCCGTACAGCTCGATGCCGTTGTTTCGGAAGGCGAGATCGGTGGGATCGCTGTTGACGGGTGGTCCTGTCGATCGAGTCGGCGAAAGATCGCGGCGATCCACGCAGGCCAGCCCGGGCCCGTCACGAAAAGCGACGGCTCGCCGCCACCGGGCAGGGCAGGATTCGACATGAGCACGTCGGCGTCGCTGATCTGATCACCGAGACTCGCGACGTCGCCGGGGTTCGTGAGGTCGGCGACGATGAACGTCGCGGCGAGCGAGCACGACGCACCTTCGTTGCGGCCGGTGAGCACGAGCTTGCTGCCCGCGCGTCGCCGGCATGCGCGTGCGATGGTAGGACCGAGTTCGCCGCTGGCGCTGGTCACAACCCGTCGTTGCGTCGCTCGGTTCCATCGGAGACTGTTCACGTCGGCTGGCTGGTGCGCGTAGCGAAGATGTGCAGGCAGCGGGTGGAGCAGAACACATAGTCGTTGCCTCCTCCTCCGATCGTCATTCGAGCGGCGATTTCGTTGTCGCACAGCTGCATCCCGCAGACTGGATCGGTGCGACCCCGTTGTCGTCGGTGCGGGCCGGCCACTGTTCAGAACTCCCAGAAGTGGTACCGATGTTCAGCTCAATCCCGTGCTCATCGAGCTCGTTCACGTCGCGAGTGCCTTGTCGGGATCGGCGAAGAAGCGTTCGGCGCAATCGGCCGAGCAGAAGTAGTAGTCCGTGGCGCGCCAGCTCGCCACGACCGTTGCGGATTCGGGATCGAGGGCCATGTGGCAAACGGGGTCTATGACGCGGTCGGGTCGCGGTCGTGCGTGCCGAACGACGTGGAGCACGACTTCGCCGGAGATGCCTTTCAGCGCGGGTGGGCCGAGGGTGACGACTTCGGTGTCGTCGGGCATTCGTGCGGAGGTGCGTAGAGCGTCGGTGATCAAGAATTGGTTGCGGTCCGCGACGCCGACGATGCGGGCGGCGATGTTGACGGTGGTACCGACGTAGTCGCCCTCGCGGTAGAGCAACGGGCCGTGGTGCGCACCGATGCGTGCGGTGGGGAAGTGGTTCTCGATGGCGATGGCGTCGGCGATGTTGATACCGCACGCGACCGCGTCGGTGGGGTCGGTGAATACAAGCATGAACGCGTCGCCGATCTGTTTCACGATCTTGCCCGCGTGGTGGGTGAGCGCCTCGCGGACAAGGTGGGAGAAGCGCTCCACGATCTCACGCCAAGCATCGCTCGCACAGAACTCTAGGTGAGCTTCGTTCACGTCACGACCGTACCCGAGCCTTTGGCTGGCCGTTGGCCGGCCAGGGCTTTCTCGCGCGTGGCAGAAGCTTCCCAGCCGCCCGTCGTCGCCTCGGCGCGGTCTTCATCGACGTGGAGTTAGCCGACGCCCCTGGCGCGGACGGCATCCCATGGTGCGACTGCGAGCATCGTTTTTCGGGCGTCTGCGGCGCATGAGAGCTTCCACGGTGATTTCTCGGATGGACGGCGCTCTTAGCGTCGACCACCGGGCAGATCCCGTCCCGGAACGACTCCCGGAACGACTCCCGGCATCGCTCCCGCGACGCATTCGCCGAGGCTGTTCGCCGAGCGGCGATCCCGCGCTCATCGAGTTCTGACCGATGTGCGTCCGCCCTCTTCGCGCAGTTCGACCCGAATAGGTGATGGCGATGAGTTGCTGGCATGGCCTCGCGCTGTCTCACGGATTGACTCGAGTGCCGAGAAGCTGCTGAAACAACCATTTGGGAGATGGACCGCAGCGCGTTCTGTTACGTCGATCGTCGATGAGCGCCACGTGAAAGTTCTGACGCGTGCCGATGCTCGGATGACTCCCGGGATCACTCCCGTCGGGTTCCGCTTGCGGAACCTGCAAGTGTGTCTACCCCTAGTTCGTGCATTGGTCAGGCGTTGAAGGTGATGCTCGGTAGTCGTCGTTTTCGGGGGTTTGGGAGTTGCGGTTGGGGGCGTTGTCGTTGGGTTGCGTCGATGAGCTACTGAGTGTGGTTGGGTGGTGTTGGGCGCTGTCGGTGTGGGATCGGTCGTTGGTCTGGTCGGTCGTTGTCGTCGGGGTTGATTGGGGGCGGGCGGGGTGTGCGACCACTGGTTGAAGGTAATGGCATCGTGGGCCCGGCAGCAGGATCGGACAGTCGGCGTCCCGCACGGACGTCGGACGTCGGACCTGGACGCGGTTGCCACGCCCGCGAAACCGCGCGGTTGCGCGATCGTGCAAGCATTCGCCATGTCGCTCACTTGCCTTGTATGACGACGACGACGCGAACGGTTCGCCTGCCGGTCGGAACCATCGCGCAAGGCCAATGTCCCGACGATAGCCAAGCGAACGGTCGATGCGCGAGGCTGACGCACCGCTGGGCCACCGAGCACGGGATCTCCGCATGACAACTCTCGAGACTGACTACCTGGTGATCGGGGCTGGCGCGGCCGGCATGGCGTTCACCGATGAGCTGATCGCCGACTCCGAAGCCGCGACGATGTCGAACGGAACCGTTTGTGTCCACCCAACCCGTATCCGACTGCAGCCCGCGACTGGGTCACCGGCACGCACATTTCGATGATCGCGCCAGTAGACGTGCTTGTTTGCTGGGGGAGCGTGGTGCAGAGAAGCCCTGTTGACTCATGACGCGAACTCCCGGGACGACGCGTCGGGCAGTGTGGACCGACCAGCGCATTCATCCACCCAGGGGTTGCCGGCTGACGTCCCGGAGCGCCGATGTTGGCCCGTTCAGCCCCGCATCGCCATGCCCAGCCGCCGACGCGAGCCATCGTCAGGCCGACGGCGATGGTGGCGACCGTAGCGCCCACCAAGCCGATGTGACCAGGCAAGCCGCGCCGGGACGCTCGGCGAGCGCCCGAGCGTTATGACGTCGTGATCGTGGACGGAGCCAGCGGACTCCGGTGGCCAGATCCTGCCGAGTCTGTCGCGGCGTAGCCCTGGTTCGGCGTGGCCGAATGAAGTGTCGTTCTGAGCGCGACCCCGACCCGGCGTCATATGGGGCCCCGATCGCGAGACTCGGGAATGTCCTGGACGCTGCGACGAGTGCCCGCCGATGCTCTGTCGCTCTAACGCGCACTTGACGAACCGCCCGTCACCGACCGATGGGGCGGTGATTGCGCCGCGGAGGTGTAGCCGGGATGAGTGTGCAGGGTTCCGTCGGTTGCGGCATCAGTTACTCGTGTCCAGGCGTGCCGTGGGCGGCGATAAAGACCCTGACGCCGGCGTCGGCGTATCGGTCGAGGTCGCCCGCGGCGAGCGGTTGGTCATCGCCGAAGAACATCGCCCGGTTCAGGGGGGCTGACATGATCAACCAGTTGAAGTGCTCCGCGGCGAGGGCAGGATCGTCGAGTTGGAGGACGCCTCGCTCGGCGAGCTGCGCGAAGACGGTGGCGAGCGTCTCGATCGTGCGTCGCGGTCCGAGCTCATAGAAGGTGCGGCCGAGCTCAGGAAAACGCGTCGCTTCGCCGATGACCAGGCGGCGCAATTGCAAGACCGCGGGCTGCATCACGCTCGCAAGAGTGCGGCGCGCCCAGGCGCTGAGATCTTCCTCCAGCTTCCCGCTGTCCTCCAGGTTGAGGAGTTCCTCGTGTACACGATCGCTGATCTCACTGACCGTGGTGGTAACGAGTTCGGAGAAGAGGCACTCCTTATCGGTGAAGTGCTTGTACACGGTCTGTTTCGACACAGCGGCGAGGCCAGCGATCTCGTCCATGCTCGTGCCGACGTAGCCGTTGCGGAGGAACACCGTCCTTGCGGCCTGCAGGATTACGTGGCGCTTGCGACTCGCACGTGGCTCGGACTCGTTCACGGTTTCCCTGACGCTGGTCATCTCCGCCTCCTATAACTGGATTAGTACTAGACAGTACCGTACCGTGGTGGTACCGTACTGTCTAGTACTCGTTCTTGGATTCGGATGAGTTCGAGGACATCGCGATCAAGGAGGCAACGATGCGCAAGATGACTACTGGGCTCGCCATTTCGCTCGACGGCGTGGCGGAGTCGCCGGCGAACTGGGGCGGCTTTGGCTTCATCACTGAGGAGATGAACGAGATGATCGGCGCCGGGATCGCACAGGCCGACGCGATTCTGCTGGGCCGCCGCACCTACGTGGAGTTCGCCGAGTTGTGGCCGAAGCAAGGCAGCGAGGTGCCGATGGCCGACTTCCTGAACAACACGCCGAAGTACGTCGTGTCCCGGACGCTAAAGAGGCTCACGTGGGGTCCCGCGAAATTGCTCACGGGCGACCTCGCCGACGCCGTCATCGAACTCAAGGGGCAGCCAGCAAAAATATCCAGGTCCCTGGAAGCCCGACGCTGGTGCAATGGTTGCTCCGGAACGGGTTGCTCGATGAGCTCACCCTCATGGTTTGCCCAGTCCTCGCCGGCTCCGGCATGGGCCTCTTCGACGGACTGCGCGATCACATGGAGTTCAAACTCATCGCATCAACGGCACTCAGCAGCGGCGCGCTGGCCGTGACGTACGAACCAGCAAGCACGAGCCGCGAGACCCCGTCCTTCCCCGAAGCCGCGTCTCGCCTGGCGTGAGTTGGACGGGCTCCCGCATCACCCCACGGCCGCAGCAATCTGTACCCACGCGCAACACGAATTCCCATGTGCATGGATCTAAAGATCTTTGTATAATACACCGCTAGTCCTCCGTGGAGTGGAATAATTGGGGCATGCCCACTTAGCTAGCCCCACCAGGCCCCACGGAACGCCTGGGATATTCAGCGTCAGACGATGTCGCGATACCCCGAGATCTTGATTCCTAAACTTTGATCTCCGAACGGACGTATTTCCTCCAGGGGTTTGGCGGCTCGCGCTAGCTAGGGGGTATGTGAGACGGGAAGCAGTATTCGCTCACGAGGAGGCAGTTTTGATGGCTGGTGGACTGGTAGCGAGCATCATTGCGTTTGCAGTGGGAGCGGTCTTGGATTTCGCCGTCACCGCGAGCCCGGATCAGCACGGCTTCAACATTCACACAGTTGGCGTCATTTTGATGATTGTTGGCGTGGTTGGGGCTGTTCTTTCGCTCCTTGGGCCCGCCGCGATTTTGATTACGCGTTTGGCGTCGGCGTGAGCGTGTAGTTC
>JADMIJ010000221.1 GCA_015478655.1 Acidimicrobiales bacterium
CTGGGGGGCGACGCGCCCTGGTCGTTTGTGGGGTCGGTAGCTGGCTCCGTTCATCAGGAGTTGGTGGCTGTTGTTGATCAGTCGGTCGAGTAGGGACTCGGCGACGACGGGGTTGGGGAACAGCGGGTACCAGTCCTGTGGGGACCGGTTGGAGGTCAGGATCAGGGATCGTCCGGCTCGTTCGGTGATCAGTTCGTAGAGGTCGTCGGCTTGGGCTGGGGTGAGTTCGCGCATGGCGAAGTCATCCAGGACGAGCACGGCGGGGCGGGTGAGTTCGCGCAGGCGGCGGGTCCAGGTGCCGTCGGCGTGGCCGCCGGCGAGGTCGGCCAGTGCGCGGCTGGTTTTGATGAACCGGGCCTCGGCGCCGGCGCGGATCGCGAGGTGCGCAAGGGCTTGCGCGATGTGGGTTTTCCCGACTCCGACGGGGCCGTAGAGGATCACCGACTCGCCGGCTTGGAGCCAGCGCAGCGCGGCCAGGTCACGGATCTGGGCGGCGGGCAGTTTCGGGGCGGCGGCGAAGTTGAATCCTTCCAGGGTGAGGGTTTCCTCGAACCGGGCCCGGCGGGTGCGCCGGGCGATGGACGTGGTCTCGCGTCGGGAGATCTCGTCGTGGCAGAGGACCTGGAGGAACTCCAGGTGCCCGAGTTCGCCGGCGCGGGCCTGGGCCAGGCGCGCGTCGAGGGTCTGCAGCATCCCTCCCAGCTTGAGCGCGCGTAGCGACGCGGTCAGGGCGTTGTTGTCGATGATCGGTGTGCTCACGGGGTGTGCCCTTCGGGTGCCATCGATGTCGTCGGTGGGGTCGTTGGAGGGTGGTGCGGGCCGGTCGAGGCGCGGGCGTGCTGGTCGGCGATCCGATCCAGCAGCTCGGTCTTGCGAGCCAGCAACGCGGCGTGCTCGCCGGGTTGCCCGCCGGCGGCCGGTGAGCGGAAGCGAGCGAGGTCATGCAGGAACTCAGCGATCTCCCCGGCGCTGACGTGCTCGGCTGGCCGGGTGGCCGTGGTGGCGGTGGGGACCAGCGCTGAGGTGTCGCTGGCGGGCCGGTCCGCGGGGATCGGGCCGCGTGAGGTGGTGCTCACGAGACGTCCTGGTTGCTGGTCAGCCCGGTATCGGCGTCCGGTGACGGGGTCGTGGTGGCCGCGCCTGTGGCGTCGGCGCCGCGCGCGGTGGGCAGGGGGATGACGTCGGCGAGAACACCGGGCCCGACACCGGTATCGGGGATGGCGAACAGCTGCTGGGGGCCGTGCAGGTGCGCTGGGGCGCCGGCGTCCCCGGTCGGGCGCGGGATCTGGGTCGTCTCGGTCCCGGCGGCGAGGATGCCCTTGACCGTGCGGTAGGACGGGTCCCCGGCCGCGATGGCCTTCGCGCAGGCGGCCTCGAGCCGGCCGGGGTCGTGGCGGTCGGCCAGCCCGAGCACGCCTTGGGCGGCACGCAGCCGGAACAGTGCGTTCTCGGCCAGCAACTCTGCGATCACGCCGGTGGCGGCGGGCCCGATCTCAGCGGCCCGGCGCCGGCACCAGGTCGGGGTGCGCATATGGAAGGCGATCTTCTCCGGGGGGTAGTCGCCGTAGTCGGTTTGCTTCCCGCGTTCCTTGCGGGGATGGGTCTTGATCAGCTCTCCGCGCAGGAAGAACTGCACCATGGTCGTGGTGGAACGGGCGTCGACCCGCTCACCCAGGTAACGCCACGGCAGCGAGTAGAGAGTGGCTCCGACCTTGGCGTGGATGTCCGGACCGACCTTCGCCGAAGCCCAGCTGGCCAGCACGAACGGTGCCGCCGGCAACGACCCGAGTGCGTGGGCCTCGAGGGCGGCGAACACCGCGGCCGGGGCCGCCCCGTCCAGCGGGCGACATGCCCGCGCCCCGGCCACGTCGGTGCACCAGAGAAGCGCGGCCGCGCGCATCTCCAGCAGCGATCCGAAT
>JADMIJ010000222.1 GCA_015478655.1 Acidimicrobiales bacterium
CGTGAAGTAGTAAATGATAGCAACCGGCCAACACAGTAGGATGAGCACGACCAGAACCCATAGGGTGTACTTGCGCTTGTACTGGACCGGCCCACCGACCATCGTCGTCTGACTCGACGCCATCGACTGGTCGAGTCCGGCCCGGGATATAGACCCACCGACCGGAGGTAACAGGTCACCCACCTGAAGCCCGGCCCTCCCATCCCGTGGGCGGTCGAAGTACGACACTTGTCGAGACAATCTCTATCGTCGCGTACGTTCCTCTCCGTTCTCGAGGAGATGGTCGCTTCCGAGCTCTTGGTGCTGTTGGCTCCGGACGAGGATCCGGAGTCGGTCGTGCTCTCGCGTGCCGAGCGGAAGGAGCTCTTGCGGCGGTTTGAGCAGATCGAGGAGGAGTTGCGTCGGACCCGGGAGGAGTTCGAGCGGTACAAGAAGCGCCACCCCGAGACGGTCGGGGTGAAGTTCGGGAAGGCGTATACATTGAAGACCCCAACCGAGCCTCGATCCTTGGGAGGCAAGCCGGGGGCCCGGCCCGGGCATCTCCCCCGCCTCCGACCTCGACCGGACCATATTGATCGGCGGGTCCACCTTCCGTTGACGAACTGCCCCGAGTGCGGGAACGGACGGTTGAGTAGGATTCAAGAGACCCGAACCCGGGTCGTGGAAGACCTCCCCTCGCCTCGCACCGAGGTGACGGAATACACCGTGGAGCGGCGCTACTGTCGGACCTGTCGGAAGCTTGTGGAGCCCTCCATTCCGGGCGTGTTGCCGCACGCCCAGTTGGGGCTTCGGTTGATGCACGCGGTCGTGCAGTTGAAAATCCGCCACCGAGTGACGGTGGAACAGATACCTCCTCTGCTCCGAAGCCTCTACGGGGTGATGGTGAGCGAGGGAGAGGTCCACTCGATGCTGGAGCAGATGGCGACGGCCTACGGACCGGTCTACGAGCGGTTTCGGGAGGCGATGCGGGAGGCACCGTCGAAGTATCTGGACGAGACGCCGTGGTGGGTGAGCGGGCAGATGGCCTACCTCTGGGTGGGAGCGACCCCGACCGAGGCGATCTACCATATCGGCCGAACCCGAGCGCACACGGAAGCGCTGGAACTGTTGGGCCCGACTCCGAAGGGGATCCTGGTGCACGACCGATTCGTAGCCTATGAGACGGTAGGAACGAAGACCGGGCTACGACACCAGGCGTGCTGGTTCCACCTCTTGGGTGACTCGAAGGAGTTGGAGGAGTTCCTGGGAGAGGAGGGAACCCAGATCCACGGAGTGATGAAGACGGTCTATCGGGCAGCGCAACGGGTAGCGGGTCGAGGGACGGAAGCCCATGTGGGCCAGTTGTGGGAGGCGTTGGAAGGAGGCTTATCGAATCGGCAGGGGAGCTCGGTGCACGGGCATCGGTTCGTGCAAGCGATCCTGGCGCTCCGGGAACGCCTCTTCGAGTTCGTGAGGGACCCGACGGTGGAGGGGACGAACAATCGTGCGGAGCGGGCGCTCCGTCCGGCGGTGGTAGCACGCAAGATCAGCGGAGGCAGTCGGAGCTGGCGAGGAGCGCGGGTCTTCGCGATACTGGCCACCGTGGTCCAAACCCTCCAACTTCGAAGCCAGGATCTGATCCGAGACGGGCCGGGGTATCTCGCGTCGGTCCGAGGGTAGAACCCCTCCTCATCTATCGAGGTCGACCGAGTTGGTCCTTCAGTTCGGTGACCTGTTACGTTCCACGCTCTCGCACTTCCGGTCCCTCCGGGCCCCGGGTCGACCCCTACGCGAGGGACGGGCCCGACTCTCTCCGCGAAGGAGGGATACGCACGCAAATCGTGACCCGGTAGAGGTCCTGGCCGTCCTTGCGGCCGTACAGGGTGGCGGACTCCTTCATCTCGGCCGCGAGGCGTCGCTGCGCGAG
>JADMIJ010000223.1 GCA_015478655.1 Acidimicrobiales bacterium
CCGTTCTGCGCCGGCTTCACCTCCTTCGTGAGGCGTTCGGCCCGGGCCCGGTGGGTCCGCATGCGGTAGCTGTCCCCGTCGATGTTGAACACGACAGACCGGTGCAGCAAGCGGTCGAGCATGGCGGCAGCGACCATCGGATCGTCGAAGATCTTTCCCCAGGACCCGATACCGAGGTTGGTGGTCAGCACGGTTGAGCTCTTCAGATAGCGCTGCGTGATGACCTGGAACAAGGAGGCAGAGGCCTCGTTGGCCAGGGGGAGGTAGCCCACCTCGTCGATGATCAACAGGCGTGGCCCGGCGAAGAACCGCATGGTGGTTGCCCACCGTCCTTCGAGGGCCGCTCGGTGGCACCGGGCCACGAGGTCGGCCGCCGTCGTGTAGTACGTCCGATAGCCCGAATCGATGGACGCCCGGGCCAGAGCGACAGCCAGCATGGTCTTGCCCACACCCGGTGGGCCGATGAACAACACGTTGGTGGCATCGTCCAAGAACCGCAGCGTGGCGAGCTCTGCGACCAACTTCCTGTCGATGCTCGGCTGAGCGTCGAAGTCGAAGTCCTCCAGACGAAACGGAGACGGCAATGAGGCGAACCGTTCCAGGCTCGCTCGCCGGCGCGTCTCGGTAGCAGATACCTCGATGCTCAACAGCCGCTCGAGAAAGGCCGTGTGGCCGAGCTTCTCTTTGGCAGCACGGTCGAGTTCTGCTGGGAGGGCTTCGGCTGCTGCGGCCATCCGGAGATAGGCGAGGTGGGACCGGGCTTGTTGGTAGATCGAGTTCTCGCTCATGCCGTTCCCTCGATGAGGTCCGCATAAGCCTGGAGGTCCACGGTCACCTCTCTGCCCTCGGTGCCACATAACCGGGCTGCCTCGGCCAGAGCGCGTGGGCCCGGCGGCCGATTGGCCTTGGTCTCACATGGTCGTTGCGTGGTGAAACTGGAGAGCACCACCGCTTCGAGGGCAGACCGGTGCTCGGGGGTGCGCACAACGGTGCGTGCCCCCGTCGGAGCGAGGCGATGGGTGGCGAGCACGCTCCCCGAGGCGGCGTGGATCTCGATCGCCCCGCTGGCCAGCCGGTGCCGGACCGACAGCGTCACGCCCGAGAGTCCCGGGGGCACCGAGTACCGGTTTCCCCGGAAGGCCACCGTGGCATTGTCGGCCACGATCCGGTCAACCATGATCGTGGCCGGGAACGGGGCCACTGGGAGCTCGAGCAACGGTTCGGCGTCGGCCAGCTCGCCGACGGTCGTTTTTGCCCCGAGGAGGCCGTGGCGTAGTCGCTGGTCACCAGGTCCGGCACAGAATCGGTCGAGGGACAGCTGTGCCTCTTCGGGAGTCTGTGCCGTCAGCGGCTTCCACCACCGACCCGACACGAAGCGCACGGCGGACTCGACTGCGCCCTTCCGGTTGCCCCGCCGAGGCGGGCACGGCTCGACGATCGCTCCGTAGTACTTGGCCACCGGAGCGAAGCTGGCCTGGACGTCGCGACTGCCCGGCCGGATGACCGTGGCCAGTCGGTCGGTGCGCCAGATCCGACTTGTTCCTCCAAGTCGACGCATCACGCCGTCCATGGACTCGGTGAGATGGGCCTGGTCCATCGACTCGGCCAGGACCCCTCTCGTCCGACTCGAATGCGGCAAGGTCCCGAGCATGACGTACGCGGTGCCGCCCCAGGGCGCTCGACGCCGCTCGAACCAGTCCCACTGGATCTCCTCACCCGGTGGGTGGTCGATCTCGATCGTGTCGCGGCCCTTCACCCCCGAGCACGCCTCACAGTGCGGACGCAGCCCCTTCTCTCGGATCTGGCGGACGAACGTCGGGTAGCTCCGCTCATAACCGAGCGGGACCACCTCGTCGAATAAGGCTGTGGCCCAGAGGTTGTGGTCGTCATCGAACCGAGCC
>JADMIJ010000224.1 GCA_015478655.1 Acidimicrobiales bacterium
GTGAGGCGCGCTCTGCTCGAGGGAGTGCCATTGGCGATGGTGGCGACCGGCGTCGGATGGTTGGCACCGGCTGCTCTCGGGACACCGGTCGCGGGTGCCGCCCCCCGAGTGACGTGCAGCCCGGCCGGTAGCACGGGGTTCACCGCCGCCCAGGTCGTGAGCACCAGCGGCACGACCGTGAGCTCGAACGTCGACGGAACCGGCTGTGACCTGGGAATCTACGTCGCCCCTGGAGCCAACAACGTCACCATTAGCGGCATCACCGTCTCGGGGGCGGGCGACCACGGGATCATGGCCGAGGGTGTGTCGAACCTCACGATCCAGAACAACACCGTCCAGAACAACGGCCTGAATCCGACAGCCAATCTGGGCGCCGACAAGGCGATCGAGCTGGTGGGGGTGGCGAACTCGACGATCAGCGGCAACACGGTCACCGGCAACCTGGCCGATGGGGGCATTTCGGTGACCGACGAGGGCGGTGGATTCGACCCCGCCGCGCCGAACGGACCGACGACGCCCGTGCCCTCCACGAACAACACGGTGACGGGCAACACCATCACCGGCAATTTCGGAGGCTGCGCCATCGTCATCGAGGCATGGGTCCCCGGCGCAGGGGTCAGCGGGACGACCGTGAGCAACAACCACATCCAGGGCGCACCCGGCATGTTCGGACCCCACGGCCCGGTAATCGGCCAGATCGTCGTGGCCACCAACGCCCCGGGCGCCACCCTCTCCAACACCAGTGTGAGCGGTAACACCGTGACCGGTAGCTTCTTGAGTGGAATCACTGTCCACTCCAACGCCCCGGGCGACTCCATCACGGGGACGTCCATCACCGGGAACACTCTGAGCGGCAACAACTGGGGCCGGGTCAACGGAGCGCCCCAGACAACCGCCATCGCCCTTGAGGTGAATCCGATCCCGCCACCGGCGACCCCGATGTTGTCCGGCACCACCATCACCGGCAACACAATGAGCGAATATGTGGGCATCTGGCAAAGCTGGCAGGTGACCGGCACCACCCAGTCGGGGAACACCTTCACCGGCACGACCCTCCTGTTCACCCAGCCCGTTCCGGGTCGCGGCTACTGGATGAACGCCTCCGACGGCGGCATCTTCACCTTCGGCAACGCCGGGTTTTACGGATCGACGGGCAACCTGCGGCTCAACGCCCCGGTGGTCGCCATGGGCCAGACCCGTGACCAGGGTGGTTACGTGTTGGCAGCCTCCGACGGAGGTGCATTCACCTTCGGTAACGCCACCTTCTACGGCTCCATGGGCGGCACCCACCTGAACGCCCCTATCGTCGGGGTGGCCATGACGCCGGCGGCCGGCGGGCCTCCCGGGACCCCCGGGACCAACGGCCTCGGCTACTGGCTGGTGGCCTCCGACGGCGGCATCTTCACCTTCGGGGACGCCAGGTTCTTCGGGTCCACGGGTGGCATCCACCTGAACAAGCCGGTGGTCGGCGTGGCCCCGACCCCCGACGGGCTGGGCTACTGGCTGGTGGCTTCTGACGGCGGCGTGTTCGCCTTCGGTGATGCCGGGTTCTTCGGCTCTACCGGCGCGTTGCACCTGAACAATCCCATCGTCGGCATCGCCCCAACCCCGAGCGGAAAGGGCTACTGGCTGGTGGCCTCCGACGGCGGCGTGTTCACCTTCGGTGACGCCGGGTTCTTCGGTTCCACCGGCGCGTTGCACCTCAACAACCCGGTCGTCGGCATGACAGGGACCCCGGATGGCAAGGGCTACTGGCTCATGGCCTCCGACGGCGGCGTGTTCACCTTCGGTGACGCCGGGTTCTTCGGTTCGGCCGGTGGCCTCCGTCTCAACGCTCCGGTGGTCGGAGCGACCTCCACCGGGGCAAACGGCGTCGCCCCCTAA
>JADMIJ010000086.1 GCA_015478655.1 Acidimicrobiales bacterium
CACGGTACGCGCGGAACCCGACCAGGCGGTGGACCCCGCTATCCAATTACGCCTGGGCGAGATCGTTGGCTGCACCGGTCGAACCTTGTCCAAGCTCCACGAGCTCCGCAGCGCGACCTGCGAGCCGGACCGCAAGGGCGTCTTGGAGGTAGTCCTCGCCGTAGAGGTGACGCTCTACCAACGGGAGCTGTTCAGTCACCCCGAGGGTCTGTCCGGCAGGGAGGATCGTTACCTTGGCCACCGGGTCAGCGTGGGTCGAGAGGGCAGCAACCAGAGCGTGGCCAGCCTCGTGAATGGCCACGGCGTGCTTCTCCTCGGGAAGGAGCACGTTAGAGTCCTCCCGTCGGCCGAGAAGTATCCGATCGCGCGCCTGGGCGAAGTCTGCTGCCGCGATCTCTTCGCGACCATCGCGAACGGCGACGATCGCCGCCTCGTTGGCGAGATTGGCGAGGTCTGCCCCCGAAAACCCCGGGGTGCCTCGGGCAACGACGTTCAAGTCAACGTCGGGACCGAGGCGCTTGTCCTCGCAGTGCACTTTGACGATGGCGGCGCGCTCGGCCAGAGCTGGGAGTGGAATCGTCACCTGACGATCGAAGCGGCCCGGACGCAGGAGGGCTGGATCGAGCACTTCGGGACGGTTGGTTGCAGCAAGGATCACGATGCCCAAAGCGGGGTCGAACCCATCCATTTCAGACAACAATTGATTGAGGGTCTGCTCACGCTCGTCGTTGGCAACGACCATCCCAGAGCCGGCACGGCGCCCACCTATAGCGTCTATCTCGTCGATGAACACGATCGCAGGTGCGATTTTCCGAGCCTCGGCGAACAGATCGCGCACACGAGCTGCTCCTACTCCGACAAACATCTCGACGAAGCTCGACCCCGCCACCGAGAAGAACGGCACCGCTGCCTCACCGGCGACGGCCCGGGCGAGGAGGGTCTTGCCCGTCCCTGGTGGCCCGATCATGAGCACCCCTCGTGGGGCTGTCGCCCCGGCCCGACGGTAGCGCTCGGGCTGGCGGAGAAAGTCGACCACTTCAGCGATCTCGGCTTTGACTCCCTCATAGCCAGCAACGTTGGCGAAGGTGGTATCCGGCCGCTCGGCGTCGAACACCTTAGCCTTCGATTTGCCCACCCCCATTGCCCCCTGGAGCATCCCACCACCCTTGGACATTCGGTGCCAGATTCATCCGAAGAATAGGAGCGGCAGGAGTAAGAACAGCCAGGACAGCACCTGAGACCCCGACGAGGTCCCTGGCGTCGACGCCACGATTGACACCTTGTCCGCCTGCAACCGATTGAGCAGCGAGGAACCGGCCAACTGGACCGGGATCACCGTGGTGTAGTCGTGCCCATTAGTCAGCGTCCCTGCGGCATTCCCGTTGGTCTGGATAGTGACAGACTTCAGCTGGTGGGCCCCGGCGTCACGGAGGAACTGCGAATAGGTGAGCGTGTGCTGTGGGACGCTCTTCGCGTTCAACGCCGGAAGCAAGAGCCACAAGGCCAGGGAAAATATCACTGCCACCGGGATGAGGAAATGGCGCCATCCAGGGGTGGAACCGGGGGAGTCGGGGGCGGCGGATCGACCGGCGGTGGAGGGGCTGCCTGCTTGGTCATCGGGTTACCTCTCTCTTGGGTCCCGATGCGTCATCGGTTTTCACTGACACGCCCTCAGCCAGGTCGGCAATCGACCGAACGACGAGCACCGGGCAGTGAGCGTGATGGACAACCTGGGCACTGACTGAGCCGAGGAGCAGACCGGCAAAGCCGCCTCGCCCTCTCGATCCGACAACCACCAAATCGGCGTTGCGGCTTGCTTCAATGAGTGCCCGAGCCGCTGGCGGATTGCCGACCATCAGGACGCAAGAGGCGTCGACTCCGAGTACCTCTTGAGTCACCTGGGTCAGCAAGGCGTGCGCTTCCTCCATGACGGAGTCACGCAGCGGGCCGTCTACCACGGCGTGGCCAGTGTGTCCCCCAGGGAACGTCCACGCATGAATCACATGGAGTTCGGCACCCCGAAGGCTCGCTTCGTCGGCGGCCACGCGGAGTGCGGCGCGGCTGCCTTCGGAGTCATCGACACCCACGACCACCCGACCAGCGGTCACGCTAACTGCTCGATCCGCCACTATCGAGACTCCTGTCGCCGATCGCATCCCCCAGAGGGAAAAGCCATCGGCACCGCCTTGACCACGGACTCTCGAGTTCACCTCTCCGGGGTAGTTGGCGTGCACCCGGCGATTGTCGACTCATCGGTCGACCTCACCCATCACCGGATCCACCGATGACGTCACAGCGACACAGTCGGCGAGGAGGCAGCCTCGCATCATGGTGGGAAGGCTTTGGAGATTGACGAAGCTCGGTGCGCGCCAGTGCATCCGGTAAGGCTTGGACGACCCGTCGGATACGAGGTAGCAGCCGACTTCGCCTCTCGGTGACTCGATTGCCACATAGACCTCCCCCTCGGGTACTTCAAAGCCCTCGGTGAAGATTTTGAAGTGATGGATCAAGGCCTCCATGGACTCGTCGATTCGAGCGCGGGGCGGTGGAGTGACCTTTTTGTCCTGTACCCGGTAGTCTCCGCCCGGCATTCTCGCCAAGACCTGCCGGACGATGCGGATCGACTCGCGCGTTTCGTTGAGACGCACGGCATAGCGGTCGAAACAGTCGCCGAAGGTGCCCACAATGACGTCGAACTCAACCTGGTCGTAAGCCAGGTACGGCATGGAGCGGCGCAAGTCCCAGGGAACACCCGTCGAGCGCAGGAGAGGTCCAGTCGCCGACAACGCGAGGGCCTCCTCTGCGGTGATGTTCCCCACCCCTTCGGTGCGAGCCCGGAAGATGGGCTGACCGGTCAGCAGTTCGTCGTACTCGTCGAGTCTCCTGGCCAAAGTGTCGCAGATCACCTCCACGTCGTCCTCCCAGCCGTCGGGAAGATCGGCCGCCACTCCACCTGGACGGATGAAATTGTGGTTCATCCGCAACCCGGTGACCTTCTCGAAGAAGGCGAGAACCAACTCGCGTTCGCGGAAGCCGTAGATCATCATGGAGGTTGATCCGAGATCCATACCGTTGGTAGCCAACCACAGGACGTGGGACGAAATGCGTTGCAACTCGGCCAGCAGCATCCTGATCCAGGTCGCCCGGGGCGGGAGTTCAACGCCCAGGAGAGCCTCGGTCGCCAGAGCGAAGCACAGTTCGTTGCTCAATGGAGCGCAGTAGTCCATACGGGTGACGTTGGTGGCACCTTGGACGTAGGTGAGCTCCTCGGCGGTCTTCTCCATTCCGGTATGCAGATAGCCGATGACCGGCTTCATCCGTAACACCGACTCTCCTGAAAGCTCGAGCATCATCCGCAATACCCCATGAGTCGACGGATGCTGCGGGCCCATATTGATGATCGTGGTCTGGTCCTCGCCCGACTCGACATCGATGTCGGGGCTGTCAAGGCTATGGCTTTCGGGAAGCCGCAACACCGCACCCCGCTCGCGGGCTAGCTCTTCGGGCGAGGTCCGCGAACGTGGCGTCAACTCTTGGAGTCCCTCGCTCGTAGCGTCTAACCACGGACGACCTACAGTGCGCGGCACGGGTACTGCTGGGTCCGAGGGGGACTCTTGATCAGACATCGGTCAACTCGCCTCTCGTGGGAGCCTGCCCGAGTCTGGCTCACGAGTCGGCCCCGGATTCGTCTGCGCATCAGCAGCAATCGCGCCGGGTGGCCGTACGTGCGCCGTGATTGCCACAGCCACGCTGGGTTGGCTGCTGGGCTGATCATCTGGCTGACGGTCAGTGAAGTCGTGGACATCGGCATCAACTTTGTCGGACTGACCTCTCCCACGATGACCGCTGTGACCCCGGTGGCTGTGTCGCCTGAAGTGCAGCACTAGCACCACGCCGGCAAGCGCGACCCAGATCACAAGACCCTGAAAGTAGGTGCCTCATGATATGTTCCTATCGAGATGGTGGGTACGGAGCTTGACGGAATGACTCTCTCCACTTTGCCCACCGCACTCGACCCAAGACCCGGCATTTGTAACCGCAGCCCGCTGGTTCACGGAGATTGCCACGAGTGGTCGACTTGGGGCACCACGCCCAAGCGCTGTTTTGAATCCGAGGGGCACGATCCTGCTTGTATTCAGAATGGCAAATACGTCGTCCCTCAATGCGCCTAGAGGGTCCATCTCCGCACTCTCCATCCCATAACAACTCGATTCGTCGTGGCGGTGTCTCGCCAGAAGTGAAGTCCAGTGCGTCCACTGCCTCAGCACCGACCTTCGAAATGCTCTTCTGCAAGCAATCCTCTTCTGCCTTCGCATCTCGGAACAGGGGCAAAGGTCCCATTCGACCGGCCGCCCGGTTCCAGTCTCGCAAGACCGCAACTCAGCTAGGCCGCTCCTTCTACCACGGTAGCCACGGCAACCGCCGCGTGCCTGGGGGCCCGTACAGATGGTGCCCGGTGAGGCACTCCGGCCCACCTCAACCACCACCCTTGATCGCGGCCCGGGAGATGACGAGGCGGACTGTACGATGGCGGCGAGTCGGTGAAGGTAGGTTGTCACTTTGGCCATTGCAGCCATACCGCGGCGCGCCGGGTTCGCTCTACTTTCCGAGTTCACTCCTGCCGTCAACCCCATCCCAGTCGGTTGGGCGGCATTCCACTGCGGCCGTCTTCGGGGAGCACGCCGAGGACCTGGTGAATGGCCAGGCCCCCATCGTCGAATCCGTTGGCCGACGCGGCCATGTACAAACGCCAAATATTGGCTCGGGGCCGTCCCACCAGCGACACCGCCTCTTCCCAGTGCTCCTCCAGATTGGTTACCCAGGAGTGCAGGGTGCGCGAGTAGTGCTCGCGTAGCGATTCGACATCTCTGACTTCGAACCCCGTCTGCTGCATGGCCATAATGACCTGGGCAACGTCGAGGAGTTCCCCGTCGGGGAACACATATCGTCCGACGAAGGATCGGCGACCGAGTACTGATCCGCCGGGCGTCGAAATGGCGTGGTTGAGTAACCTGCCGGTGGGCTTCAGCAACTGCCGGAGCGTCTCGAAGTAGCGGAGCATCAATGAGGTTCCGACGTGCTCGAACATCCCGATTGACGAGATCGCGTCGAATTGCTCATTTCGCAGGTCACGATAGTCCTGCAGTCGGATCTCGACTCGGTCGTCGAGCCCAGCCTCTGCTACCCGCTGGCGAGCAAAGTCGACCTGCTCACTGCTCAGGGCTACGCCCACCACGGTGGCCTGATGATGACGCGCCGCATGCATGGCCATCGATCCCCACCCACACCCCACATCGAGGAGCCTGGCACCCGGCTGTTGATCGATGGCCAATTTGCGACAGATCAGTTCGTGTTTGGCAGCCTGTGCCTCCTCGAGGGTGGTGTTACACGATTCGAATCGGGCGCACGAGTAGGTCATGCTCGGACCTAGCACCATCTGGTAAAACTCGTTGCCTACGTCATAATGATGGCTGATCACCTCGGCATCCCGAGATGGCGAGTGCAGCTTCCCTACAGGCAGACATTCCTCGGGTGGGGGCGGGAGCGGCGGTCCGAGGGCGCCCAATCGACGAGCGGCATCAATGACTCTCGGAATCATTCGCAAGCGCAATGCCCCTAGATCGCGTGGCGCAGCGTTGCGTAGCGCCCGCAAGGTGGCGTAGAGATCACCATCGATCGACAGATCGCCGGAAACAAAAGCGCGGGCCACTCCCAGTTCACCGGGAGCCCACAGGATGCGGCGCAGGGCGTCGACCGACTCCACGCGCACCACCCCCACGCTCTCGGCTGGGCCCGTACCGCTGCCGTCCCAGAACTCAAAGCGGACCGGAAGCGAGGTGCCCACCAGTAGCGACAACAGGGGGGCCAAGGCGGCTGCGGCACTGCGGGGTGATGGACTACGGGATTGATCGCCACCCGTGCGGGGCAGTCCGTTTCCCGGGTAGGTGACCAGGGGGTCCTGGCGGACATCAGTCCCCGGCAAGGTTGACGTGCTCGGCACATTCGATTCTCTGGTAACCATCAGGGATCTCCATTTGTGTGGGTGATGTTTCTTGGTTCAAAGGGCGTCGCTCTCGCTTGGCTACTACCGCAAACTCGCGGCGTTCGACGCGCCAGCGGCTGGTTCCGAGTTGCCAAAATATCAACTCGCGATCCGGCGATGCCACGAGGGCACGCCAATCCCGTATTCGCTGTTGGTTTGGAAGACGATGCTGTTGGCTCCGTCCGAGTACGAGGTGGTGGAGGCGGGGTCTCCGTGACACGCGCCCCGTTCACCGACGTCCGGCGTTGGAAGAAATTGCCGGACGGTGGTCACTCCTTCAGGCCATCGCCCGGAGCATCCAGCCAGGTGCCACTTGTCCAGGGGAAGTTCGTGATCAGTCGCCAAGAGCCACCATTGTTTCAGCCACTTCGCGGCGGCGGGCAATCGCTGGCGATATCGCGCCCTGCCTGTCCGAGAGCGATGTCCCTGATCGTCTACCGGGGGCGACTTCCAACGTGTCCGGATCTGCTGCAGCCCAGTACACCTTTTGGAGGATGCGAGACAGCGGACCCCACGAAGACGTCCGGATGATGGGTGTGACGACCGAGACGGGGAGGCGGAAGGACCAGTTTTGAAAAACTTCGAGGATCCGGAAAGCACGACGGGACCGTTCCACCGTCGCTCGGTAGCGGGCCAACGCAATGTCTAAGTCCTGGTTGCCGAGTAGTACTTCTCGAGCTTCCCGGCCGGCGGCTTGGCCGAACACCAGCGCGGGCCGGATCCCTTCGGCGGTGAATGGGAGGCAGTGGCCGGCCGCGTCACCCACGACGAAGACCCGACCGGCCACCGGCTCGCCCAACTGGGAAGGGAACCAACCTCCATGCACGGCCCGGGCCGGAAACTGGTCGATGTGCACAAACCGAGCGAGGTCCTCGCGCAGACCCTTGGCATTGCCCAGGTATGAGGCGGATCCCTCCCGCACGTGATCGCCGGCCGGGAAGGCCCAGTAGATCCCGTCGGGACGGTCTCGGGTACGGAACCAGAACTCGAGAACCCCACCGGTGTGATCACTGCGAGTCTCCACCCCGGTGGACAGGTGGGCTCGGTCGGCTGGGGGGAAACCCAAGGCATGGGCCACCACCCGCCTCCACCCAGACGCGTCGATCACTACTTTGGCATTCACCCGCCGATCACCCAGGAGGAGCGTGCCGTCAGGCTCGACCCCGCCGAACTTGGCTACGGCGATCTCGACCCCATCGAGGCGGTCTGCGAGGAGTTCGCACAGGGTCCGGTAGTCGAAGGTAGCAAACGGGTAGGTGGCCTCGAACGCCACCCGCCTTCCAGCCACGTTGATCACCACCTCCGGGTGCACCTGTTCGAGGGCGTCCCCGGCGTCGAGTCGCTCCAAGACCGCCAGCGGCGTTGCGCATGCCGAGGTCTCACCTATCCCCACCGGTTCTCGGTCAACCAGGAGCACTCGCCCTGCTCCCGCGAGCTGACCGGCCGCGGCGAGGCCAGCGAAGCTGGCACCCACGATAACGGCGTCGTAGGTCTCGGTCCCGCTCATCAGCAGCCTCCGTGACGTCGGCCCTGCGCCGGCTCCGTGGGGCCTTTACCTGTCGCCTGGTCGTGACCGCTGTGCTGATTGGCCGGTTGGTGGTCGACGGTGTCGCTGGCGCTGTGGCCCATGTGACCTCCGCCTCCGCCGTGCCCACCATGCCCGTGCCGCAGATGCATGACCAGCATCCCCCCGATAAGCAAGATCCAAATCCAGTTGGATGTGAGAAAGTTCAACATGTCGCCCTCCTATCTAGAAAGTCAGGCATTGAGCCTGATGGTGGTGGTCGAAGAGGACGTCGTCGGAGGGCCAATCCGGGCCGGCTCCCGGCGATCGAGCCGGACCCGACGATGGTTCACGATGACCTCCGCAGAGACCGGGGCACATAACCCAGCTTGCGGTACAGCGGGCAGTGGCCGATGGCACCGGTCACCGCGAGATCCAGACCGGCGAGGACGAGCAGCACCTCGAGCACCACGGCCAGAGCCGATCCCGCTCCGGCCAGCAATAGTGCTCCGGCCACAATGGCAACCAGACCCATCGCCACTCGGCCGATGCGCTCGGCGGCCGTGATGTTGACCGTCGGCCGTCGCCCACTTGGCGTTTGTGTCGCAATACGGGCACCGCTCTTGGCTGGCCCATCCTCGTGGTCAGTATCGTGAAGTGTTGTCATCGTCTCGCTCCTTACGGTTTCGTTCCGACCTTGGATTCACTGGCATCAACCCAGGTGCCTTGTGGGTGTCTCATCTGGAGTATGCGCCGCCAAGCGGGATAACGATAGGGCCGAAAGTCCCCTGTCGCAGCACTCTGCGCCGGCCGTACTACACCGGACAGAACCGCGTCGATGCGCCGCCACGCTCTGTTGGGGTGGGCCCGGACAGTGAGCAGCCCGGGCCCATCGAACAGACGGATCCCAAGAAAGGGTCAAAGGTCCCTATCCTCCGGGGAAGGAGACCTTCACACTTGAGTTGGGCCCCGCAGCCCGCGAGACCCAGCGGCGACCACACGACAACTGTGAAGGAATTATGAAGCCATGGCCTACCAGAGCGTCAACCCCTATAGCGGCAGCATCCTCGAAACGTTCGAGGAACTAACCGATGAGCAGCTCGAGTCGGCGCTTCGAACGGCCAACACCTGCTTCGAGAACTGGAAGCACACCACGTTCGTCGACCGAGCGGCCGTCGTCGCCAAAGCCGCCGCCCTCATGCGCGAGCGTTCTGACGAGCTCGCTCGGTTGGTGACGCTCGAGATGGGCAAACTCATCGACGAGGCCCGGGGGGAGGTGGAGCTCAGCGCAGACATCATCGACTACTACGCCCAGAACGCCGAGCGCTTCCTGGCACCAGAACAACTCAAGCCGAGCTCGGGCGGAGCACAGGTCGAAAGCAATCCGATCGGCGTGCTTTTCGGAGTCGAGCCTTGGAACTTTCCTTACTACCAGCTCGTTCGTTTTGCCGCTCCGAACTTGATGGCGGGCAATGTCGTCATGGTGAAACACGCGGCGTGCGTTCCGCAATGCGCTATTGCCTTTGAACAGCTGTGGCTGGACGCCGGTGCTCCTACAGGCGCGTACACCAATCTGCTGATCTCCTATGACCAGGTGAACCAGGTGATCGACGATCCCCGGATAAAGGGTGTGGCATTGACCGGCAGCACGGATGCCGGAAAGGTTGTGGCGGCGAGAGCAGGACAGAATCTCAAGAAATCGACGATGGAGCTTGGAGGCAGCGACGCCTTCATCGTTCTCGAGGATGCGGACCTCGACAAGGCGGTGAAGTGGGCGGTCTGGGGCAAGATGAACAATACAGGGCAGTGCTGCGTCGCAGCGAAACGTTTCGTCGTCGTCGAAGAACTCGCCGACCGCTTCCTCGACGGATTCCAGGCAGCGTTGATGGCTCTCGAGCCAGGGGACCCGATGGACAAGGCGACGACGCTCGCGCCCTTGTCGACGGAAGCAGCCCTAGTAAAACTGCTGGACCAGGTGGATCGAGCCGTGGCCAAGGGAGCGACCCTGGTGATGGGTGGCGGGCGAATCGATCGACCGGGTGCGTTTATGCAACCCACGATCCTTGCCAATATCGAGCCCAACAATCCTGCCTTTCGGGAGGAATTCTTCGGGCCGGTCGCGCTGTTCTTCCGAGTCAAGAACGAGGACGAGGCAGTAGCGCTCGCCAATGACTCGGAATTCGGGTTGGGAGGCTCGGTCTTCACCGAGGATGTTGAGCGCGGCAAGCGCGTGGCGAGCCGGGTAGACACGGGCATGGTGTTCGTCAATCACCCAACCTGGACCACCCCGGACCTGCCATTCGGCGGCATCAAGAACTCCGGCTACGGACGCGAGCTCTCAAGCATGGGCATTCAGGAGTTCGTCAACAAGAAGCTGATCCGCGTGACCTCAATCGACGCGCCGGCATAAGTGTCGCACCCAGTCGGGGCGACATTGGCCAGCAGACCCAGTAACCGAGCATCGGGAGTGCGGCTCACACAACGCCGGTCGGTGATCACCCGTAGCGGTTAGGCCAATCAGTACCGTTCACGTGGGTTGGGACTATGCCGTCGCCCGTATCCGACGTGGTATCTCCGGCCTCAGGCACGACCTAACCGCACTGTTCCCGATGGCTGACCGGATGCACAATGAGGTTCTGGCAGAGCACGGCGCCCGCATCGGCAAGGAGAGCACGGGAAGCGACTGTGAGGTGACGACAGCAAAAGGTTGGTACTGGAGCCCCGATCGCCGGGCTCAACGGTGGGTCCCGGAGGTTCGACTCACCTTTCTCGAATAGCAGGTGGTCGGGTGAGCGGTCTCGGCGCGTGCCACTGGTCGCCGTGGACGAGCACTTGGTCGGCCTCCGACGGGCCCCAACTCCCCGGCTCGTAGTCGTTCACGGGGGTGCGGTCATTGAGCACGCCGTCAACCACCCGCCAGGCCGCCTCGACTGAGTCTTGTCGGGCGAAGAGCGACTGGTCGCCCTTGGCCGCGTCGCCGATCAGGCGCTGGTAGGGCGGCGTTACCGTGTCGCTCTGATGGCATGCGTACAGCTCGAGGGCTTCGCCAATCATTGCCTCCCCGGGCCGCTTTGATCGGGTCCCGAGGGAGATAGACATGGCCGGCGTCAACTGGAAGCGGAGGTAGTCACCCGCGGGCGGATCTCGCTCCTCGAACACCGCTTGCGGTGGTCCCTTCAACGTGACGAGGATCTCGGTCGCCGTCACCGGGAGACTCTTTCCGGTCCGGATATAGAACGGCACGCCGGCCCAGCGCCACGTGTCCAGCTCGAGGCGGACGGCAGCGAACGTTTCGACGGTCGAGTCGGGGGGGACGCCATCGGCGTCTCGGTAGTGGCAGTACTGGCCGCGCACGACATCGTTTGGGCGGAGCGGCCTGATCGAGTCCAAGACCTTGAACTTCTCGTTCGCCGTCGCTTCCGGAGCCTGACCGGACGGCGGCTCCATCGCAACCAGGCTGAGCACCTGGAGCAGGTGGTTCTGGACCACATCGCGAATGGCCCCGGTCTGGTTGTAGAACGCGCCCCGACCGCCCACGTCGAACGTCTCGGCCATGGTGATCTCGACGCTGGCGATCCGGTCGCGATTCCAAATTGGTTCTAGGAAGGCGTTGGCGAACCGGAAGTACAGGATGTTCTGGACCGGTTCCTTGCCCAGGAAGTGGTCGATCCGGAAGATTTCCGACTCCGGAAAGACAGCGCGGACAGTGGCACTGAGGGCGACAGCACTAGCAAGGTCGCGTCCGAAGGGCTTCTCGAGGATCACTCGAGCTCCGTCGGCGCAGCCGGAGGCGTCGAGATTGGCAACGACTCGGCCGAAGAGGGCAGACGGGATCGCCAGGTAGTGAAGCGGGTGGACCGAGCCGCCGAGCTCACGACGTAAGGCGTGGAAGGTGTCGGGGTCGTCGTCGGAGCCTTTGACGTAGTGGAGCCGTTCGAGCAGCCGCTGAAATGCCTTCGGGTCGGCGCCGCCGTGAGCGTCGACGCTGTGGCGAGCCCGTTCGCGGAGGGTGTCGAGGTTGCCGGAGCGCGCCACACCGATGATTGGAAGGTCGAAGCCCTCGTCTCGGATGAGGCCGTGAAGTGCCGGGAAGATCTGCTTGAAGGCTAGGTCGCCCGTCGCTCCGAAGAAGACGAACGCGTCGGACGAATCAGCGCCCATCGAGCTATTTCCCCGCCTCGAGGTGACCGCCGAAGCCGAATCGCATCGCCGAGAGAGCTTTTGCGGCGAAGTCCGCCTCGCCCCGGGACGAGAAGCGGGCGTAGAGGGCGGCGGTCAGTACCGGGGCCGGCACCGAGACATCGATGGCCGCGATGCTCGTCCAACGTCCCTCTCCTGAATCAGATACATGGCCCGCGAAGTCCGAGAGGTCCGGGCTTTGCTCGAACGCTTCGGCCGTAAGGTCGAGCAACCACGACGAGATCACGCTCCCGCGCCGCCACACCTCGGCAATGGCGGGCAGGTCGAGCCGGTACTGGTAGAGCTCGGGGTCGCGAAGGGGCGCTGTCTCGGCGTCGATGTCCGGCGGAGTGAAGCCGGCGCTTGCGTGGTGGAGGATGTTCAGACCCTCTGCGAAGGCGGCCATGAGGCCGTATTCGATGCCGTTGTGGACCATCTTCACGAAGTGCCCCGAACCGGACGGACCGCAGTGGAGATAGCCCTGTTCGAACCGAGTTGGCTCGCCGGTTCGGTTGCCGGTGCGCGGTGCGGCGTCGACTCCCGGCGCCAGAGCCAGGAACAGCGGGTCGAGGCGCTCGACAGCGTTGTCCGGACCACCGATCATCAGGCAGTATCCGCGTTCGAGCCCCCAGACCCCGCCGCTCGTGCCGCAGTCGAGATAGTCGATTCGTTGGGAAGCGAGCTCCGTCGAGCGGCGGATGTCGTCGTGGTAGTAGGAGTTGCCGCCGTCGACGATCGTGTCGCCGGCGGACAGGAGTGGGACGAGTCGGTTGAGGCTGGCATCCACCGATGCAGCCGGCACCATCAACCAGATGGTCCGGGGGGCCGGAAGCTGGGCGACGAGATCTTCGAGCGATGTGGCGCCTGCGCTGATGGTTCCGTTCCCGGCCAGGGTATCGACCGTGTCGGCGGTTCGGGCGTAGCCGACAACGGTGTGTCCGGCACGCAGCCAACGCTGGGACATGTTGGCACCCATTCTGCCGAGGCCGATCAATCCGAGTCGCATCTGTTGCTTGCCCTCTCCGTAGTGGGTACCAGTGATGGGGTACCGCTCTTCGCGCTACACGCGAGATTTACCCCACCATCATGGTCGAAACGGAGGGGCGACGCCGCGGTAAGTTTGCTGCAGCAAAGGTTCGGTCACTTCTTGGCTGCGGCGTAACGCTCCCGACGAAGGGTGAGCCAAAGAATCAGTTAGGGTCCACCATAGGTTAATCCGCGCGATGTAGACTCTGCGTGTGGAAGCAT
>JADMIJ010000087.1 GCA_015478655.1 Acidimicrobiales bacterium
CAGGTCGCCTCGGAGAACGCGAATCGAGACCCGAGAAAGACACCAGCCACCTAGCTGAAACCATTTGCATATGCCCAGGTCACAGTATAGGTGCGTCTGGATTCGCGAGAGAGTCCCTCGGAGCCAGGTGACACAGTGCGCGCAATAGTTGAAACGGGGTAAGCGCACCGTGGAGCACGACTCAGACAGCTACTCGGAGACTCCTAGCGTGCTCTACCGGTCGATCCGAGGTCGTACCGTAGGCAAGCCTCATGATGCCAAGCCAAGCTGGCGAATCGGTTCGAACAGACGTCACGAATACCTGAGGATCTGCACACCGGAGCACTCCCATTTGAGCGAATTGCGTCTCACTTCCCCGTGCTGAGCAGTCCGACTTGGAGCGGTGCCCCTGCCAACATTTGGGGATCGATCGCTCATCATGTTGACGATGCGAGTCGCGCCTCCAATGCTCGGCGCTGCTCCAACAGTGCTGCCGGCAGGCGTTCGCCGAATACGGATTGGTCTTCTGCAATCTGAGGAATCTCCTTGCGCCACGCGTCGACATCTACCCGCAACAACTCCTCCAGAGCGCCCGGATTGAGACTGAGTCCGTCGGTATTGAGGGTCCGTGGCCCAGGTTGCCGGCCGATCGGCGTGTCGATCGATTCAGCGGTCCCAGTGCATCGTTCGAAGATCCAGGCGAGCACCCGAGAGTTGTCGCCATACCCGGGCCACAGGAAGGAGCCGTCCTCGCCTCGGCGGAACCAGTTGACGTAGAAGATCCGGGGAAGTCGATCTGGAGTCGTTCCGCCGCCTATCTTGAACCAGTGTGCGAAGTAGTCGGCCATGTTGTATCCGCAGAAGGGCAGCATGGCGAAAGGATCCCGACGGAGGCGACCAACGGCACCGGTTGCCGCCGCGGTGGTTTCGCTTGCCATGATTGACCCGAGGAACACGCCATGATCCCAATCGAAGGCCTCAGTGACCAGAGGGACAACTGACGCGCGACGCCCACCGAAGAGAATCGCCGAGATCGGGACGCCGTTCGGGTCCTCCCACTCGGGCGCGATCGAAGGGACCTGGGAGAGGGGAGTGGTGAAGCGACTGTTGGGATGAGCGGCAGGAGTGGTGCTGTCGGGCGTCCAATCGTTGCCTCGCCAGTCAGTCAGGTGGCCCGGTGAGTGAGGGGTGAGCCCTTCCCACCAGACGTCTCCGTCATCGGTGAGGGCAACGTTGGTGAAGATCGTTCCGCGGGACAGGGCCTCGACAGCGGTGGGGTTGGTCTCGACCCCAGTACCCGGAGCGACGCCGAACATTCCGAACTCCGGGTTGATGGCTCGGAGCTGACCATCGGTATCGAACCCCATCCAACAGATGTCGTCACCGATCGTTTCGGCCTTCCAGCCCGGGATGGTGGGCACCACCATGGCCAGATTGGTTTTGCCGCAAGCGCTCGGGAATGCGGCAGCGATGAACCGACTCTGACCTTCTGGGTTCGTCAGCTTGAGGATGAGCATGTGCTCGGCCAGCCAGCCACCATCTCGGGCCATGGTTGACGCGATACGCAGGGCGAAGCATTTCTTACCCAACATGGCATTTCCGCCGTAGCCGGAACCGTATGAACAGATCTCCCGGGTCTCCGGGAAGTGCACGATGTACTTGTGGTCAGGGTCGCAGGGCCACGGAACGTCTGGCTCACCAGGCTCGAGTGGCTGTCCTACCGAGTGCAGGCATCGCACGAACTCACCGGTCTCCCCGAGCACGTCGAGTGCGGCCGTACCCATTCGGGTCATGATCCGCATGGACGCAGCAACGTAGGCCGAGTCGGTGAGTTGCACGCCGATATGGGCGATGGGACTACCGAGCGGTCCCATGGAGAACGGGATCACATAGAGGACCCGACCCTGCATCGCTCCCCGAAAGAGGTCGAGGAGCTCCTCTCGCATCACTGCCGGGTCGATCCAGTTGTTGGTGGGACCGGCGTCTTCGGCCTGTTCGCAACAGATGAAGGTCCTGTCCTCTACCCGAGCAACGTCTCCAGGGTCGGAGCGACAGTAGAAGCTGTCGGGCCGCTTGGCCGGATTGAGCGGGATGAACGTGCCGGACTCCACGAGGCGCTGACACTGCTCCTTGTACTGGACATCAGACCCGTCGCACCACTCGACGCGATCGGGTGTGAGGATGGCTGTCCACAGTTCGACCCACTCGAGGAGCGCCTGGTTCCTCGTGGGTGCTGGCGCGGTCGTGCTCATTCCTGCCTCTCTCTTCTGGCGGCGCTGCCACCTCTCTTCTGGCTGGGCTGCCACCCCACGGTTGTCACTTCAGTCCCCCTGCGGCCAGCGCGAGCCAAACCAGCGCTTCACGGAGGTTCGGTGAGTGTGGTGATTTGACAACTCACATAATCATCGATTGATATATCTGTCAATTATGCGACTCACTGCCGTGGTCCGGCGATTGCGGGCCCGGCCGGTCGCTTCGTCTCCACCTGCTCCCGGTGCATCTGAGGTCCAAGCGGTGGCCAAGCGAAATCGGGGCTCACTGCAGCTCCGACACGTGGATGCCGGGTCGTGCAACGGCTGTGAGCTCGAGATCGCCTCGATCTTCTCTCCGGTCTACGACGCCGAGCGGTTCGGGATGCGACTCGAGGCGTCGCCGCGTCACGCCGACGGCCTGCTGGTCACCGGTCCGGTCACCCGCAACATGGCGGACCCGCTGCGCAAGACCTTCGAGGCCGTTCCCAATCCCCGGGTCGTGGTGGCCGTGGGTGACTGTGCCCGCAACTGCGGTGTGTTCAGTGGCGCCTACGGCGTCGAAGGCGCGGTGGCCGACGTGGTGCCCGTCGACCTTGAGATTCCCGGCTGCCCCCCGGACCCCCAGACGATCATCACCGCGCTGCGAGGCCTGTCGGGTACATGACGTCCGACTTGCTCGTCGTCACTGCGCTGATCGGACTGTCCTCCTCCGCTGTCGGGGCGATGGCGCCACTGAGGATCAGGATGCACCTCTCGGTCGCCCTCACCATCGCCGCCTGCGCCAGTGGATTCGTCATGGCCGCCGAGGTGCTCCACACCGGGCGAGCGGCGGTCGTGCACACCACGGCATTGCTTCCGCAGAGCGGCCTCTCGATGGTGCTCGATCGCTTCGGGGCCCTGTTCGTCGCCGTCAGCGCCGTCGTCGGGATCGGTGCCATGGTTTTCCGCCTCGGTTACCACGGCCAAGGTCTGTCCAGCCGGACGGCGTCATGCATCCTCCCCCTGTTCGTCACCACCCTGCTCCTGGTTCCGGCGGCAGCGAACGTGACCACATTCCTGTTCCTGTGGGAACTCATGGCGGTCACCTCGCTCCTTCTCGTCCTCGTCGACCACCGGCGGCGTTCCGAGGTGGCCTCCGCCGGTCAGTGGTACGCGGTGATGACCCAGTTCGGTGCCGCCGCCCTGCTGGTCGGCCTGGTCCTCCTGGCCACCCACACCGGGAGTCAGTCGTTCGCCGCTATTGCCGCGAGGTCGACGCACCTACCCGCCGGGGTCCGGGACAGCGCCTTCGTGCTGGTCGTGGTCGGGTTCGGGTCGAAGGCCGGCATGGTGCCTCTTCACGTGTGGCTGCCCCGGGCCCACCCCGAAGCTCCGGGTCCGGTGTCGGCCCTGATGTCGGCGGCCATGGTCAACCTCGGGATCTACGGCATCGTGCGGGTCGGCGACGGGCTGCTCGGCGGGGGACCGGCATGGTGGTGGCTTCTGGTCATGGCCCTCGGCGCACTGTCGGCCCTGTTCGGATCCCTGCACTCAGCGACGAGCAGTGACCTCAAGCGGCTTCTCGCCTACTCGACCACCGACAACGTCGGGCTGATGTTGCTCGGGGTCGGCGCCTCGGGGCTGTTCGCGTCGACCGGGCACCGGGCACTGGCCCTGGTGGCGCTGGTCGCCACCCTCCTGCACGTGGTCTTCCACGCCGTCTTCAAGGGATCGCTCTTCTTGTCGGCCAGCTCGCTCCAGCAGGCGACGGGCACCAGGGACCTCGACCGGATGGGGGGTCTCCTCCGGCGCGTGCCGTTGACGGGCACGATCTTCCTCGTCGGCGGCCTGGCCATGGCCGCCATGCCCGTGCTCTGTGGCTTCGTGAGCGAGTGGCTCCTGCTCCAGGCCATGTTGCACGGGCTTCCCTCCTCCGATCCCGCCATCGCCGTGGCCATGCCGATCGGCGTCGGCGCCCTTGCCCTCACCGGAGGGCTGACCGCCCTGACCATCGTCAAGGCCGCCGGCATCGGGCTGCTCGGGCAACCCCGGAGCACCGGGGCAGCCGAAGCGCACGAGGTCGGCCCGTCGATGAGGCTCGGGGCCGCCATTCTGGCCACGCTCTGCCTGGTCTTCGGCGTGGCTCCGTTTCTGGTCGTCCCGTCCGTGGTCGACGCCGCCAGAAGCGTCACCCGGGCTCGTATCCCCGACCCTCTGGTGGGCGGCTGGCAGGTCGGTCTGGCCGGTGTCCACGGAGCGCTTGCCCCTGGCCTCCTGGCTCTCGCACTGCTCATCGCCGTCACCCTCGTGGCCGGGGCCCGACGCATGCTCCAGCCCACCCCAGCTCGGCGCACCCAGGCGTGGGGATGCGGCCGGGACCTCCAGACGGCAACCATGGAGTACACAGCCACCTCCTTCGGTGAGCCGCTGACCCGGGTGTTCGAGGATGTGCTCCGTCCGGCCCACGATCTCGACGTGAGCCACGCCGCCGAGTCCCGGTACTACGTCGAAGCGGCCCGATTCCATACTTCGCTCGACGACGCCTTCGAGCGACACGCCTACCGCCCCGCCTCCGTGGGCCTTGGGCGGTGGGGGGCCCTGGCCCGGCGAGTGCCGAACGGCAGTATCCACCGCTACCTGGCCTTCGGACTGGTGGCGCTCATCGTGGTGCTGGTGGTCGTCGGATGAGGACGGGTTGGCCGGCCGCCTCGATGGTGGCGGTCTCGCTGCTCCAGGTGGTGGGAGTGCTGGTCGGGGGTCCGCTGCTGGTCGGGCTGATGCGCACGGTGCGCTGCCGCCTGGAAGGCCGGGCCGGCCCCCCGGTTCGCCAACCCCTTCTCGACCTTCGGAAGCTGGCTCGCCGGGAGCGGACCACGTCCGACGAGACGAGCTGGATCTTCCCCCTGGCTCCGCTGGTGTTGGTCGGCAGCACCGTGGTGGTAGCCGCCATCGCTCCTCTGCTCGCCACCGATCCCGCCTATGGCTGGTCCGCCGACCTGTTCGCCGTCGTCTTCCTCTTGTTGCTCGGCTCGGTCGCCCTGGCGCTCGGGGCTCTCGATTCGGGGACTGCCTTCGGGGGCATGGGGGCCAGCCGGGCCATGACCATCGGGGCCCTGTCCGAGCCGGCATTGCTGGTCGTCATTCTGGCCCTGTCGGTGCCAGCCCACTCCTCCAACCTGCCCGCCATTGTCACCCGCTCGCTCGCCCATCCCCTGTGGCTGGCCACCCCGGAGCGCCTCTTGGCCCTGGTGGCCTTCGTGATCGTGATCGTGGCCGAAAGTGGTCGCCTCCCGGTCGACAATCCGAGCACCCATCTGGAGCTGACCATGATCCACGAGGCCATGGTGCTCGAGTACTCGGGCACGGATCTGGCTCTCATCAAGCTGGGTGAGTCGATGCGCCTGGCCGTGCTGATGGCGCTGTTCGCCGATCTCTTCGTTCCCTGGGGTGTGGCCTCGGCACCGGGGCCCATCCATCTCGTGGTGGGACTGGCAACGACCGTGGCCAAGGTCGCCGCGCTGGGGGTGGGCCTGGCCATCTTCGAGGTGACGGTGGCCAAGCTCCGCCTCTTCCGGGTGCCCGAGCTGTTGGCCGGGGCCTTCGCCCTCTCGGTGCTGGCCGTCCTCTCGGCTCTGGTGGTGGCATGAGCGGGTCGCCGTTCACCTCGACCCTCACGCTGGCGGTTGGCGCCGTGCTGGTCTGCGCCGTGACCGTGGTGTGGCTGAGCTCGGTCCGATCGGTCATCCGAGTCGTCGCCTTCCAGGGCGTGGCCCTCGGTCTTGTGGTCCTGGTGGTCGGCGTCCACCTGGGCGACCCGGGCTTGATCGCCACCGCGGCCGTCGTCTTGGCGGTGAAGGGCATCGCCATGCCTTTCCTGCTGGAGCGGTCCGGCGGCGGGGCCCTCACCCGGGAGACGAGGCCCCTGGTCAATGTTCCTGCCTCCCTGGTCGCCTCTGCCGTCCTCATCGTTGTCGCCTTCGTTGCTTCCCGGGGCGTGGCGCACTTCGTGGGGAGCACAGAGGGCGGGCTGGTTCCGGTGGGTGTGGCCACCGCACTCCTTGGCTTCTTCGTTCTGGTGGCCAAGCGCCGGCCCATCTTCCAGATGGTCGGGCTGCTCATGATCGACAACGGGATCGCCATGGTGGCCTTCCTGTGCACCGCGGGTGTCCCCTTCCTCATCGAGATGGGCGTCTCTCTCGACGTGTTGTTGGGTGTGGTGGTCCTCATGGTGCTGGCCCAGCGCCTGCGGTCCGAATTCGGTGACCTCGATCTCGACGAGCTCCAGGAGCTGCACGACTGATGATCCTCGTCTGCATCCTCGGCCTCCCCCTCATCGGCGCAGGGGTGATCGCCGCCGGCGGAGGGCGGCCGACACTCGGGTGGGCCGGAGTCGGCGCCAACGGTGCCGCGCTGGGCCTGGGCATCTGGACGGCCGTGCGGGTGGTCCGGACCGGTCCGCTGACCGGGGCACAGGGAGTGCTGCGGGCCGACGCCTTGAGCGCGTTCATGGTTGTGGTCATCGGGGTCATCGCCCTGTTGGCCTCGTGGATCGGGATCCGCACCGTCGCCCTCGAGCTGGCCAACGGTCAAAGCACCCAACGGCGAGTCACCACCTACGGCGTCCTGGTCCAGGCGTTCGTGGCCGCCATGCTGCTCGCCGTCCTGGCCGCCAACGTCGGGGTGCTGTGGGTGGCTGTCGAAGCCACCACCATCGTCACCACTTTCCTCGTTGGCCACCGCCGGACCAAGGGAGCACTGGAAGCCTCTTGGAAGTACATCGTGATCTGTTCGGTGGGGATCGCCTTGGCCTTTCTGGGTACGGTGTTCGTCTACCTGGCCGCGTTGCACGTCGGCGGCCACTCGGCCGACGCCCTCGACTGGACGTCACTCATGGCCCACGCCCGACACCTCGACCCGTCGCTGATGCGGCTGGCCTTCGCCCTGCTGGTCCTCGGTTACGGAACCAAGGTGGGTCTCGCCCCGATGCACAGCTGGCTCCCCGACGCCCACAGTCAGGCACCGGCACCGATCTCGGCCCTCATGTCCGGCGTGCTGCTTACCGTGGCCTTCTACGCCATCCTGCGCTTCAAGGCGGTGGTGGACCTGGCCGTGGGTCCGGGGTTCGCCCGGGGGTTGCTCGTCATCGTGGCACTTTTGTCGTTGTCCGTGGCCGCCTCGCTGCTGCTCACCCAACGCGACTACAAGCGGATGCTCGCCTACCACAGCATCGAGCACATGGGCCTCATCGCTCTCGGTGCCGCGGCGGGCATCCCGCTCGCCATCGCCGCCGTGTTGCTCCACATCCTCGGCCACGGCTTGGCCAAGAGCGTGTTGTTCCTGACCTCCGGCGAGATCATGGCAGCGGAGGGCACCAGCCAGATCGACGGGGTCCGGGCCCTGCTCGCCCGGCGTCCGGCCCTCGGTGGGGTGTTCGGCATCGGGCTGGTTGCCCTGCTCGGGCTCCCACCTTTCAGCCTGTTCAGTAGTGAGCTGCTCATGGCCAGAGCTGAGTTCGAGGTCGGGTTGGGCTGGGCCGCGGTGGCGGCGATTATCGCCATGGTGGTGATCTTCGTCGCCGTCGTCGGTCATGCCCGCCATATGCTCCTCGGTCCTCCGGGTGCTGCGGTCGTCGAGGCACCCCCGCCCGGCTGGGTGGCCGCGCCGTTGGTGGGCGGGCTGGTGGTCTGCGGCTTCATCGGCGTGTTCGCCTGGCCGCTATCCGGGTTGCTCGAGGCGGCGGCCCACGTGGTGGCCATATGAGCCTTCCCGCCAAGCTGCCCGAGGACCTTCGCCCCGTGGGTCATCACCGCGTCGCCGCCACCGTGCAAGGCGGCGACCTGAAGGACCTGGCCGCGTCCCTGTTCGCCGACGGCATGCGGCTCGCGCTTGTCTCCGGACACGACGACGGAGCGTCGATTCGCACCGTCTACCTCTTCACCGGCGGTCCGCCGGACAGCCGTGTCGAGCTCCACGTGCCCGTCGACCGGTCGCGGCCACAGGTGCCCTCCCTGGCCGGGCTCTCGTTTCCCGCCTCCCGGTTCGAGCGCGAGTTGTCCGACCTGTTCGGGATCGAGCCCGTCGATCACCCCCAACCCCGACGCCTGGTGCTCCACCAACACTGGCCGGAGGGCTGGCACCCGATGCGCTACGGATCAGGCGACGTCCCCCCGATGGTCGTCGACGCCGGATCGTTCCCGTTCGTACCGGTCGACGGCACCGGCGTCTACGAGATCCCCGTCGGACCGGTGCACGCCGGCCTCATCGAGCCGGGACACTTTCGCTTCTGGGTGGTGGGGGAGACCATTCTCCGCATGAAGGCCCGGCTCTGGTTCGTCCACAAGGGGATCGAACGGTTGTGCGAGGGTAAGGACGTCGCCGCCGGCCTCGAGATCGCAGAACGGATCTCCGGTGACACCGCAGTCGGGCACGGGCTGGCCTACTGCCTGGCCGTGGAGGACGCCCGGCGGACGCAGGTGCCCGAGGACGCGCAGCTCGTGCGAAGTGCGCTGTTGGAGCTCGAACGTCTCTACAACCACGTTGCCGACATCGGTTCCCTTTGCAACGACGTCGGGTTCGGACTCGCCCAGGCTTGGGCGCTCACCCTTCGAGAGCACCTCCTGCGCCTGAACCGAGCCGTGACCGGCCACCGCCTCCTGCGGGGTGGCGTCGTTCCCGGAGGCGCCCGTGTGCTCCGCCTCCCATCCGAAGACGAGCTGGGCGAGATCGAGCAGCGCTTCGAGGAGCTGGTCGAGCTCATCACGTCGAGCGCCCTCGTCATGGAGCGGTTCACGGGGACGGCGATCCTCGACGAGGCCCACGCCCGAGACCTCGGGGTCATTGGCGTCGTCGGCCGGGCGTCGGGACGGACCTTCGACGCTCGGATCACCCATCCTCTCGCCGACCTCCGTGACGGGTTTTCGCCGACAGTGCATTCAGGCGGAGATGTGATGGCCCGCTTCTGCGTCCGGGTGGACGAGGTCCGGGCATCGCTGTCACTTATGGTCGACCTCATCCGGCGCAGCGATGCCCTCGATGCGGTCACCTGGATCGAGGACCGCAGTGGTGTGCAGCCTTCCGAAGGAGGGGTGGGCATCGCCGAGGGCTGGCGGGGGGCGGTGGTGCACCGGGTGGAGCTCGACGAAGAAGACCGGCTGGTTCGGGTCAAGGTGGTCGATCCGTCCTTCCTCAACTGGCCGGCGCTCCCGGTGTGCCTGACCGACACGATCGTCCCCGACTTTCCCTTGGCCAACAAGAGCTTCAACCTCTCCTATGCGGGGAACGACCTCTGATGGTGGTCATTTGCCGGATTCATCAATTGATTAAGCTCGAAGGGATGGGGCCGGGCGACCGGCACCACTCGAGCCCACGGCCCTGCTTCTCGGGAAGTACGAGGCCGTGACCATGCCAGGAGATGCGACACCGATGAGTACCCCGATCTACCAAGTGAAAGCGGAGTTCTTCAAGACCCTCGGGCACCCAGCGCGGATCCGCATCCTCGAGGTCCTCCGAGACGGTGAGCGACCGGTCAGCGAGCTCATCCCTGAGGTCGGCATCGAAGCATCGCACCTCTCCCAACAGCTCGGCATCATGCGCCGGGCCAACCTCATCCAGGTCCGGAAGGTGGGGGCGAACGTCTACTACTCGGTCACCGAGCCCCTGCTCTTCGAGCTTCTCGAAGTGG
This sequence comes from Acidimicrobiales bacterium, assembly GCA_015478655.1. Classification (GTDB taxonomy): domain Bacteria; phylum Actinomycetota; class Acidimicrobiia; order Acidimicrobiales; family RAAP-2; genus Bog-756. The sequence goes on from JADMIJ010000087.1 coordinate 9,892, forward strand.
CGAAGCGGATCATCACCGCATCGTTGACCGAGACCCAGGAGCTGCTCGAGCAGATGCAGGCCTCCGGCACGGGCCCGGGGCCGACGACCTGATGGCAACGCCGCGGGAGTACCAGGGGGCGGTTTGCACCATCCCGCGGCTGACTCTGCATTGGCGATATGGGAAGATGCCCAAACCCACCATGGAGATACTGAGCGACGACGAGTGCATCGCCCTGCTCCATCAGGTGCCGGTTGGCCGGATTGCTGTCACCGTCGATGCGCTGCCGGTCATCTTTCCCATTAACTTCGCGATAGTCGACGATGCGCCCGGCTAACCGGTCATTCCCACGACAGGCGCGACAAGGTTAAGCGCTCCCGTCGAGCCGTGATATGTGGCGCTTCCGAAGCTGAAGACGCCCCCATCCGAGGCAACCTCCCAGTAGCCGGAGCCATCAGAGCTGGGGGCCAGTCCGACGATGGGCCGGTTGAGGGTGCGACCGCCCATCGAACCTTCGAAACGCGCGTCACCGAAGGTGAATAGTCCTCCGTCGGATGCCACCAGCCAGTAGCCGGAGCCGTCGGAGGTGGCCGCTATACCGACCACGGGTTGATTGAGGAACTGGCCACCCAGTGAACCGAAGTACCTTCCATTGCCGAAGGAGAACACGCCGCCGTCGGATGCCACCAGCCAGTAGCCCCCTCCATCCGACATGACCGACATCCCGACGATCGGTCGGTTGAGGCGGATGCTGCCGGTCGACCCGTAGAAGCGAGCATCACCGAAGGAGAACACGCCGCCGTCGGATGCCACCAGCCAGTAGCCCCCTCCATCCGACATGACCGACATCCCGACGATCGGTCGGTTGAGGCGGATGCTGCCGGTCGACCCGTAGAAGCGAGCATCACCGAAGGAGAACACGCCGCCATCGGACGCCACCAGCCAGTAGCCAGCGCGGTCGGGTGTTTCGGCCATCCCGACGATCGGCCGGCTGAGGACGTGGCCTCCCATGGAGCCGAGGAACGGACTACAGAAGGCGAACACACCGCCGTCGGCAGCTGTCATGCGGTAGCCGGGTCCGGCCGAGCAATTCACCGCGGCGGCAGGCTGCTGGGTTTCGCCGGAGTTGGCGTCGATCATCAGTGACGATTCGTCAACTGCGTCGAAGGCAGCGGCCGGCACGTGCTTCAGCTCATCGACCAGGGAGATCGGCCAGTTCTGGTCCGCCGTCCCCCCGAAGAACCAGTTCGATCCATTGTCCGCCAGGATCAGTCCGTAGTGCTGCATGGCCCGCAAGACGGCCTGGGCTTGCGGTGAGAAGGATGAGATGTCGAATCCGGCCCTCAGCCTGAAACGTGCGCCCATCGGTGGCAGGTTCGGGTTGCTCGAAGCACCGGCTTGGTGGCGGGCGGGCCAGATGAACGAGGTGTCAGTGGACTGGGCGGTCATCCGCATGGCGTGGCTGATCGAGCCTGACTGCACTTCGTCGTAGCGCGGTAGCCCCGGCAGGATCGGGAGGCCAGCAGCATCCGCCGACGTCCAGCCTGCGGGTCGGAGCGCGTTGGAATGGAGATCCCAGATCGCCCCGGAGCCCGCCGACGAGCCAGCCGAACTGTAGTGGGCGTCGAACAGTTCGTAGAGGGTGCACGAGGCCGGATTGACCATGATTGCATGGCGGTCGCCCGCGGACAGAGCGCCGCCCTCGATCGGCGTATCGTTGCCGAAGGGGTAGGGGCCGGGATCGCTTTGGTCCCCGTATTGAAATGCCAAATTCACCAGGGCGTGTGCTGGCGAGACCACGGTAAATGGCATGCCGTAGGGGTTGGAGGGGTCGCTCGACGGACCGAAGTCTGGGTGCAGATTGGTAGAGGCGCTGTTCATGCTGGCGAGCCATGCCTGACTGTGCGATTCGACCGGTAAGCCGGAAATGTCGGTGTTCCGGACGTTGTCTGCTGGGAACATCGGGCAGTTGGGAGCTCCCGGCACAGGAGTACTGGCCGACGCCGTGCCGGTTGTTGTGGCGAGAGACAGTCCGCCACCAGTGATCGCGGCGACCAGCAGCGCCACCACCATCGGTGGTCGAGGTGATGATGACGATCTGACATCTACCGGGGCGGCGACCAAGGCTTGTCGAGCACGCGCCGAACCATCGGTTCAAAAGTCTCGATCGGCTCATTGAGGTAGTCAGGATCGAACGACACCTCGTCGTATGCCGCGGTGAACTCAACGGTCCGGTCGTAGTAAGGACTGGAGATGAACCGGTCGCGCTCGTTGGGATCAACGCCGATGTGCTCTCCGAAGAAGTAGACCTGGAAGATCGGGTGGTGGGCGAGCATCCAGTAATTGGCCTCACTGATGAAGGGCTTGAGTATCGCGGCGGCCACTTCGCCCTGGTTGAACGGGCCGAGTGCTCACCGACGTCATGAAGGAGGGCGCACACGACATACTCCTCCTCCCGGTCGTCGCGGAGCGCTCGCGTGGCCGACTGCAGACTGTGTGCCAACCGGTCGATCGGGTACTCCTCGTCTCCCTTGAGGTCAGTGAGTAGGCTCAATACCAGATCCGGAAGTTGTCGGACGGCGCGCTGGTGAACAGCGGCAAGGATTGAGAAGTCGGAATCCGTTCCTTCGTCCATCCGCCGAAAGTGCATCCGTGATGTGTCGTCAGTCATCGATCCACGGTACCGCGCCCCGTTCACATATCGGTAGTAGTCATCCGCATTCGCTGGGCACGATGACACCGATGGCGATCAGGCGTCGTACTGTCGGCTGCTCGTTCAATCGTTTTGCCTGCGTCCCCTTCAGACCTGCTCTCATTGCTGGCGAAATGGCCCGTCGTACCGCGACAGAGGCCCCGCTCATCAGAGCGAGGCCTCTGTCTTCACCGATCCGGGTCCCGGAATCGGTATGCGGATGGACTAGTGCTCTCGCGCGTTAATCATTGTGACTTACGCGACTCGTAGTGGACGACC
>JADMIJ010000225.1 GCA_015478655.1 Acidimicrobiales bacterium
ACACGCTCACGCCGACGCCAAACGCGTAATCAAAATCGCGGCGGGCCCTAAGGCGGTCATCGCCGTAGTTCAGCCACCTTTTCCAGCCACCCAAGCTTGTGCGGGTTGCGCATGGCGTAGATCCGGGTGATCCGGCCGTCCTCGACCACCAGACTGACCGCGGTGGGTTGGCCATCGAGGTCGAACCGGGCGCCCGGCATCCCGTTGAGCCAGGCAGTGGTCGCCATGAGGTCCGGGAGCTCCACACGCGGGCGAGGAAGGCCGCCACCCTCTTGATTCCGGTGATCGGCTTTCGAGCAGCCGGCACCAGGCCGCCGCCGTCGGCGATCAGCACGACGTCCGGAGCGAGCACCTCCACCAGCCCCTGAAGGTCGCCGGAGGTAACGGCGGCCATGAACTTCTCGAGCGTCGCTTCCTGCTGGGCTCGGTCCACTTGCATCCGCGGCCGTCGCGCCGCCACGTGTTCGCGGGCACGGTGTGCGATCTGCCGGACCGCCGCCGGGGACTTGCCTACGACCTCTGCGATCTCCTCGTACGGCGTCTCGAACACCTCGTGCAGCACGAATACTGCCCGCTCGGCCGAACCGAGGGTCTCCAGCACGGTGAGCATCGCGATCGAGACGTTCTCGGCGAGCTCGACGTCCTCGGCCACATCAGGACTGGGTCAACAGCGGCTCTGGCAGCCATTCCCCCACGTACTCCTCCCGGCGGCGGGACACCGTTCGGAGTCGGTTCAGCGCCAGCCGGGTGACGATGCGGACCAGATAGGAGCGCAGGTCACGCACCTCCTCCTGGCTCACGTCGGCCCACCGCAGCCAGGTCTCCTGCACGACGTCCTCGGCGTCGGCCGCCGAGCCCAGCATTTCGTAGGCGACGGTGAAGAGCAAGCCTCGGTGGGTGACGAACGGGTCGTCGGTCACGCCTTCGAGGCTACGGCGAGCGGCTTGAGGCCACAGGCGGCCGAGTACTCCTGCGACTCAATTCCCATGGCGACGTTGGAGCGGGCCATGAGGTTGGCCAGCGCAATGAACATGGTCAGCTCCACGAGGGCGGGAGGGCCGAGCGCCTTCAGCAGCCTGGCCGACAGTTCGTCGGTGACGGTCGGCGGGGTCTGCGTCATGGCCTCGGCGTACTCCATGACGTCGCGCTCCAGCGACGTGAAGACATCCGACACTCGCCATCGCGGCACCTCACGCGCCTTGGTCACGTCGAGCCCCTCGTTCTGGGCATGGAAGTAGCCGAAGTCGAGGCAGAAGCTGCAGCCGATCAGGCTGGCCGTCGCCATGTGGGCGAACGACTTCAGGCTCTCATTGCACTGGTCCAACTTCTGTGCCTTGCGACCCATGCTGAAGCTCAAGTTCAATACCTTGCGGTTGTGCCACGCCACTCCGACCGGCTCGGGAACCTCGCCGAACATCTTGCGGGACATCCGCTTGATCATTGCGCCGTAGATGCCGGTCAACTCTGCCTTCGGAATCCTGGTGCTGCTGGCCATGATGATTTCTCCTCGGGTTGTTGCTCTCGGCATGAAGACACCGGCCACGGATCGAATGTGACACCCGAGCCGGGATTTCTTCCAGCCGTGGGCTGGACCCTGATCCACAGACGTTTGATTTCCGGATCGCTGATTCCGGGTCCAGTGGCCGGGCGGCGGTGTTTCGGGTGTGACTGGTCCACGTGCCTCCGGCTAGGGATCGGTCACTGGCACAGCGGCTGGCCGATTCCCGCCTTCGGACTGCGACGGTAGGCACCAGTCGTCCCAACGCCGAACCGGTCGGCGCTGCCGGATATTCCGGCGAGCATGAAATCGACGTAACTATTCAGGCCCCGGCGGGCAGCCAGGCGTGACCTTCGAACAGCTGGCGT
>JADMIJ010000226.1 GCA_015478655.1 Acidimicrobiales bacterium
GGTAGCGCCGGCTGGGATCAAGCAGTCGATATCTCACCGATGCGTCGGTTGATGTATGCCCGCTCGGCCGATGGAGGTCCGAGGTGCAGCGCAGTGCGGTACGCCTCGATTGCCTCGTCGCGGCGGCCCAGACGGCGGAGCAGTTCCGCGCGGGCAACGTGCAACTGGGGCCACATTTCCATTTGGGGATGGCTGCCGACGGCATCGAGTATGACAAGGCCTGCGGCGGGCCCTTCCGCCATCGCCACCGCAACCGCCCGGTTGGCCTCGACCACTGGTGTCGGCTCATAGTGGATGAGCTCGCCATAGAGGGCCGCGATCTGTCGCCAGTCCGTAGCTGGGGCGGTGGGCGCTTCTGCATGGCAGGCGGCGATCGCCGCCCATAGCTGATACGGGCCGGGGCGCCCGACCCGCAGAGCCCGTTCGACGAGGGCCAAACCCTCGGCGATCTCGGTCGCGTCCCACAGGCTGCGATCCTGATCCTCGAGCAGCACCAGCTCACCGCGAGCATCGACGCGCGCGGCCCGCCGTGCGTCGGTGAGCAAGAGCAACGCCAACAGCCCGGCCGGCTCCGGTTCGTGAGGGAGGAGTTGGACGAGCGTCCGAGCCAACCGGAGGGCGGCGTCGCACAGCTCGCCGCGTAGCAGGGCTGGGCCCCTGGTGGCCATGTGGCCCTCGGTGAAAACGAGGTAGATGACCCGGAGTACCGCGCCGAGGCGCTCGGCGAGCGCGTCGACAGACGGGATCCGGAGCGGGATCCGGGCCTGGCGGATCTTGCGCCTGGCACGGACGAGGCGCTTGGCCATCGTCGGCTCGGGCACCAGGAAGGCGGCGGCGATCTCGGCAGTGGTCAGCCCACACACCGAGCGGAGCGTCAGGGGCACCCGCACCGCAGGGTCGAGAGCGGGATGGCAGCACATGAAGATGAGCCCCAACTGGTCGTCGACCATCATCGACAGCGATCCTGGGGAGATGTTCTGCGCTCCGAGCTCACGCACCGCTGCCGCCTCCTTATCGGGGCGTCTCGCGTCGCGGCGGAGCTGGTCCAGCGCCTTGTGCCGGGCCACGCCGACGAGCCACGCCCCCGGGTTTGCAGGCACGCCGTCGCGTGGCCATCGAGCGAGGGCGACGGCGCACGCGTCCTGCACGGCGTCCTCAGCGATCTGCAGATCCCCTACCAAGCGGGTGACGGTAGCCACCGCTCCCCACCAGTGGGTGCGGAACAGCTCGTCGAGGTCGTCGCCGCTCAGGGCTGGCGCTCCACTTTGATCACCGGACGAACCTCCACCGACGCGTCCCGGGCGGCCGGGATCGTGGCGGCCCACTTCAGCGCCTCGTCGAGATCGGCGCATTCGACCAAGGTGTAGCCGCCGAGCCACTCCTTGATCTCGGCCGCGGGACCATCGGTGAGCATCGTCTCCCCGTTGCGGACGCGAACCGTCGTCGCCGAGGAGACCGGTTCGAGGGGCGCGCAGTCGATCAGGACGCCCGCCTGGGCCATCGCCCCCACCGCAGCGCTGTAGGCCCTGAACATTTCGTCGCCCTCGGCCGTCCCGGGCTCCGGGCGAGGCCTCTCAGGTGCGTACAGCAAGAACATGTACTTCATCTTCCCGTTACCTCCCGTTGCCGCCAGTCAGGTACCGGCGTCCAATTATAGTCGGACGACGATGGGCTACATGGACCGCAGGTTGGAAGATCCTCGTCAGCTCGTGGCAATTGTCCTGGCTCATCCGGCGGGCGCGCAGGCGCTCCAAAGCCGGCTGGAGGGTGCGCAACGATTGGCGTACCAACGCATGAGCAGAGGGTCCGAATCTGCGCCCGAGACCGCGTGCTGGATAGTGGGTCACCGTCTTCACGC
>JADMIJ010000088.1 GCA_015478655.1 Acidimicrobiales bacterium
GGTGGAAACCCGGCTCCTGTTGTCACTGGACGCCGTACACACTGCGCCACACACTTGCGCCACACAGAACCCCGAGACGATCAGCCCACGACCGGCAGTACGAGAGAGCAAATGGGCCGGAAGGCCGGGCTATCGGGACCAAGAGCATTCATGACGTCCTGGAGGGCGACGGGGTCGTAGACGATACCCAAATGTTCAGTGAAGTCGGTCCAGCATTGGGCCTGCAACACGGTGTTCTGCACATTGGGGGCCGCTGGCAAGAACGCATTTCGGTACGGCGTCACCACCTCGTCGAACTTGCTCTCGACCACCACGTAGTGAACAGCCGCTGAGACGCCTCCGCCGGCGTTGAGGTGCTGGAGGAACGCTGAGCCGACCAGTTGTTGCGTGCAAGAGACGCAGCCGGCCAGGCTCAGGACCGGGAGCCCGATGTCGCCGAACAACGAAGCCAGCGTGCCTACACCGTCGACTGTGGTCCCCTGATTGGAGGGGGCGAGACCGACGAGCATATGCACCTTCGGCGCCCCGCCGAGGAACTGAATGTAGTAGCGCGGCATCATGCCGCCTTGAGAATGCCCCACCAGATCCACCTGTGCTGCACCTGTGGAAGCGAGTACCTCGTTGGTGAATGTAGATAGCTGCTGCCCAGACTGAGCGATGTCGGCCAAGCCATAGAAGTGGCCGACCGTGGAAGCATCGGCGCCGTAGTTGAAGGCGTATACGCAGTAGCCGGCGTTGGCCAGCATTGGCGAGAGCGCTTGCCAACTGAAGTTCTCGTTGGCCAGCGTGCCGTGGACCAGGATGACCGGGTAGGGGTGGCTAGCCGAAGGTCGGCAGTTCCAGACGTCGGAGCCAGGTGGGTTGCCACCGGGGTCAGTGAATTCGGAGGCGACCCCCGAAGAGAAGTTGCCGACAGGTAAGGGCGCTGCCTCCGCGGTCCCGGACGCGACCAAACATATGAGCCCCGCGAGAATCGCGGTCAGAACTGCCCGCCGAGATGTCCGACCCATCCAGGCCGGAAGTCGTCGTATCCGCATGGTGACTCCCCTATCATCCCCAGTCCAGACGCTGCGCTCCTCCTCCGTGACTGTACCCGGCGTTGACGCAACGAACCAGTGCCGGCCGTGGGGAAAGGGGGAGCAGCCAGGTGACCCCATGGGCCCGGGCTTAGGCCCGTCCCAACACCGCCTGGGTCTGGATCACAAGCGCCACCGATCGATCCTCCTCATCGAGCAGGTCGGTCTGAACGACGATCGTACGGTTCCCGATGTGTACTGGCTTTGCGGTTGCTCGTACGAATCCTGAGCGCACGCCACGGAAGAAGTTTGTCTTGGACTCGATGGTGGAGGTGGTCGCTCCCTCCGGCAGATTCAGGTATGCACAGATCGCGCCAACACTGTCCGCTAGAGCCATGATGGCGCCGCCATGCAGGATTCCGTCGCTGGTGCATCGCTCCGCAGACCAGGCCAGAGTGCCGGCCACGGTGCTGGGATCTGCATTCTCCAGCTTCACGCCGAGGCCTTCGCTGAATGGCATCAGACCGAGGAGCTCTGTGAGTTGGCTAGAAGACAAGCTGGACATGGTGGCTCTTACGCTCCCTAATCGTCGACATAGAAATTCTATGCAGCCGGGCCAGCCACCAGGCCACCCATGCCGGCCTGGACCCAACCTGCCCACTGAGCCGAACGTGGGTCACGAAGACCTCGTCCGCGATGGTCATATGGCTTGCCTGATCCGCTACCGTGGCCCCGTGAGCAGTCCACGAGTGCCCGGTGGGGTGGTGCACAAGCTTCCAGGAGACCTGCGCAAGGCGCTGATCGCCAACCCCACGGCATTCGATGCCTGGCAGGACATCACGCCTCTGGCCCGCAACGAGTTCATCTGCTGGGTCGAGGACGCCAAGCGGGAGATGACCCGAGCGCGCCGCATTCGCCGGACCCAGGAGGAGCTGGAGGAGGGCCAGCGTCGGCCATGCTGCTGGCCAGGGTGCACGCACCGCGAGCGCGTCGGCGGTTAGGCAATCTACCGACACCCTTATGTTGACTCCGAGGGCACCTTCACATCTGGAGCTGCATGTACCAGGGATAGCTCACTGAGGGACGCGAAATCCTGCTCAAGCCTTTGGCTGAGTCGAGCGGCAACGCCAGTTCGAATCCTGCCAAGTTCTGATCTAGCTGATCGACAGTCCGAGGACCGATGATGATCGAGGTGATGCCGGGTCGGTTGAGAAGCCAGGCGAGACTGACGGCGGTCGGCGTGGCACCAAGGTCCTTGGCCACTTTGCTGACTTCCGTGACGATCTCAAAGTTGCGGTCGGTGAGGGTGAGCATCCTCATCCCTTCCGCTTCCATGTCCGACCCTCTGCTCAGTCGGCCGTCGGCCGGGAGATCGTCTCGTTTGGTGTACTTGCCCGTGAGCATCCCCCCTCCGAGCGGGCTCCACACGATGACGCCCATGCCGTGGCGGGTGGCAGTGGGGAGGATGTCGAGCTCGATATCGCGCCAGATCAGGGAATATTGGGGTTGCAGGCTGACCAGAGGAGCGCCTCCCTGGCGATCGGCAGCCCACTGGGCTTCGACCAGTTGACTGCCATAGAAGTTCGAGCACCCGATATAGCGGACCTTTCCCGATCGGACGAAGCCGTCGAGGGTGGCCATGCTCTCCTCGATCGGCGTGTCGTGGTCCCAGTTGTGCAGTTGGTAGAGGTCGATGTACTCCGTACCGAGCCGACGCAAACTGGACTCGAGCGCACGGGTCAGATGGACGCGGGATGAGCCGCGGTCATTAGGCCCATCCCCCATGGTGTTGTAGCCCTTGGTGGCCAGGACGACCCCGTCACGCTTCTTGGCGATGGCTCGTCCGACGAACTCCTCAGACACGCCGGCGTTGTACACGTCAGCGGTATCGATGAAGTTGTGACCGGCGTCGATGAAGGTGTCGACAATCCGTTGCGATTCCGACTCGTCCGTGCCCCATTCGGTGTTGCCGAAGGTCATGGTGCCCAGACACGCACGTGACACCTTCAAACCGGACTTTCCTAACGATACGAAACCCATGCGGGGCACGTTAGCGGCGACACGGTCGTGGTGCGGATCTCAGGTTTCAGACCGTCGTCCTCAGCTGTGCGAGCTGAGAAACGACCGGTCATCGCTGAAGAACGTCCGCTATAGAAGCCTCGGCGAGCCAAGTACTGCCAGCTCCTCGTCCAGGAAATACAAACGATGAGGGTTCAGTGCTGAATGAGCAGCGGCGCTCGGTCGTCCGATTCGGCGACGAGGTAGTTCGGCTGCACCGCAGCACGATGTTCATCCTTGGATAGCCACGGGATCGCCGTCGACGCCGTACCGCCGGCATGTCGCGATCGCGCAGAGGCGGGCGGTACCGTGGTGACGCAGGCCGCCTCGTGGTCGGGGAGTTCCTGGTGGTGTCCCATCCGAGACGAAGGGCTCCGTGTTGAACCGTAGCTGGACCATGTCGATCGGCGCCCTGACCATCGGTGCCGCGTCCGCACTAATGCTGGGCAACAGCACCGCCGCAGCGGCAACGCCGTTGGTCCGGCCGGCCGTCATCGGCGTGGCGCCGACAGTGCCCGACGGTGCCGTCCCCCGGGCCGTGCCGCTTCCCTCCCTGATGGACGTATCGGTGGCCTTGACGCCGTCGGATCCTGCCGGGCTGCAGGCCTACGCCACCTCCACCTCCACTCCCGGCAGCGTCAGCTATCGCAAATTCCTGACACCGGCCGAGGTCCAGGCCCGGTTTGGTCCCTCGCCGTCGGTGGTGGAGCAGATCCGAAGGTGGCTGGCATCGACCGGCCTGACGTTGCGGCCCACGTCCGGCGATGGCACGGTCATTCCGGTCACGGGAACGGCTGGCCAGGTGGCGAGCACGTTCCAGACCTCGCTCCACAACTATCAGTTGCCGTCCGGCCGTATCGCCTACGCCAACACCACTCCCCCACAGGTACCGGCTCAGCTCGCCTCTTCGGTTCAGGGTGTCATCGGGCTTGACGACCTCTCGTTGGACCACACCGACGGTGCCACCGGTTCGGTGTCCCCCGGAGCCGCCGGGCGGGCTCGTCCCGCCGTGGCCGGGTCCGGTCCCAAGCCCTGTGCGGCGGCCACCTTGGCGGCAGCGGCGTTGACCGGAGCGCCGCGACCATGCCTCGCCCCGGGGTCGGGAGCCACCGCCGATCAGATCGCGGCAGGGTTCGGCTACTCCCCGCTCTATGCCGCCGGAGACCTCGGCCAGGGCACGACGGTGGCCGTCATCATGGGCGGGGCCGACTACAGCGACGGCGACATCGGCTCATTCGAGCAGTGCTTCGGCATCCACACCCCGGTGTCCCGCGTGCCAATCGACGGTGGGACCACGGGGGTCGACGGTGACGGGCCGGAGATCACCATGGACATCGAGACCGTGGCCAGCCTGGCCCCTAACACGAGCATCCTGGCCTACGAAGCCCCGGCCCTCAGCACCCAGGGGACGCTCGACGCCTTTGCCGCCGTGGTCCAGGACAACAAAGCCGACGCCGTCACCGCCTCGTTCGGATCGTGCGAAGGTCTCGGCACCGACCTCATCGCCGAGAACACCATCTTCGAGGAGATGGCCGTCCAGGGCCAGACGATGTTCGCCTCGACCGGTGATGAGGGCTCGGAGGCCTGCCTGCCGCAGACCGGCTTCGTTCTCACTCCGGCGGCCGGCACCGCGCTGGCGGTGAACGACCCGGCGTCGCAGCCGTTCGTCACGGCGGTCGGTGGCGCCTACCTCTCGAACCTGGCCGCACCGAGTAGCGCCAACGTATCGGTGTGGAATATCGGCCCGTTTAACTTCTGGCTGGGTAACGAAGTGGCCTCCGGTGGAGCGTCGGGATTCTGGACCATGTCTCCGTGGCAGGTCGGCCAAGACCCGAATCAGGGAACCGACAATCCAGGGGACTGTGGAACGTTCGGTGCGTTGCCCTGCCGCGAGGTTCCCGACGTCTCCGGGAACGCCGACGTGCGAAACGGCGAGGTCATCTACTGCACGTTGCCATCGTGTGTGGCCTCAGAGAACCAGGGAGGGCCGGATCCGGCACCGGGCTGGTTCGCTGGCGGGGGAACCAGCTATGCGTCCCCTCAATGGGCGGCTCTGGCTGCTCTCATCGATGAGGGCGTGACCGGTGGGCGCCTCGGCCTGCTCACACCCATGCTCTATCAGGTGGCGGCGACGAACCCGTCGGCATTCACTGATGTTGCCCAGGGAAACAACAACTACCTGACTGCGGGCAACACGTACATCTCCCAGGGGGGGACGGCCAACTACACCTGTAGCTACGGTGGATCGCCGCACACCTCTCCTTGCTATCAGGCCACCGTTGGTTACGACATGGCCAGCGGTCTCGGAGTTCCGCTGGGCAACGTGCTGGCCGCCGCCGTCCGGGCGCTGGCCGTGTCACCGTTCTCGGTGTCGTCGACCTCCCTGCCCGGGGGCGTCGTCGGGGCGTCGTATTCGGCATCGCTCCAAGGCGCCGGGGGAGTGGCCCCGTATTCGTGGTCGATCACCCAGGGATCGCTGCCGGCCGGCCTCTCCCTCGACCCGACGGGCATGATCACCGGCACGCCGACCGCGGTGGGAACGGACAACTTCGTGGTGAGTGCCGCAGATTCGTCGGTGGGCGTGCCCCGTACCGACTCGGCGGTCCTCTCCATCGCCGTTGGCCCCGCTGCCGCCCCGTTCTACGGGTCCGAGGGTGGATCCCGCCTCAACGCTCCCATCGTGGGCATGGCGGCCAGCCCGGGCGGACGCGGCTACTGGCTGGTGGCCTCCGACGGCGGCATCTTCAGCTTCGGCGACGCTCCGTTCTACGGTTCCCAGGGTGGATCCCACCTCAACAAGCCCATCGTGGGCATGGCGGCCAGCCCGGGCGGACGCGGCTACTGGCTGGTGGCCTCCGACGGCGGCATCTTCAGCTTCGGCGACGCTCCATTCTACGGGTCCGAGGGTGGATCACGTCTCAACGCTCCTATCGTGGGCATGGCGGCCAGCCCCAGCGGACACGGCTACTGGCTGGCGGCCTCCGACGGCGGCACCTTCAGCTTCGGCGACGCCCTGTTCTACGGGTCCGAGGGTGGATCCCGCCTCAACGCTCCCATCGTGGGCATGGCCGCCGGCCCGAGCGGACGCGGCTACTGGCTGGTGGCCTCCGACGGCGGCATCTTCAGCTTCGGCGACGCTCCATTCTACGGGTCCGAGGGTGGATCACGTCTCAACGCTCCTATCGTGGGCATGGCGGCCAGCCCCAGCGGACACGGCTACTGGCTGGCGGCCTCCGACGGCGGCACCTTCAGCTTCGGCGACGCCCTGTTCTACGGGTCCGAGGGTGGATCCCGCCTCAACGCTCCCATCGTGGGCATGGCCGCCGGCCCGAGCGGACGCGGCTACTGGCTGGTGGCCTCCGACGGCGGCATCTTCAGCTTCGGCGACGCTCAATTCTATGGGTCCGAGGGTGGATCACGTCTCAACGCTCCGGTGGTGGGAATGGCGGCGGACGCAGGGAATGCGAGGCAGAACGGCGGCTACCGCATGGTGGCCTCGGACGGCGGCATCTTCTCTTTCGGCGGCGCATCGTTTCTGGGATCCCAAGGTGGGATGCACCTGAACATGCCCATCGTGGGGATTGCCGACATCAACGGCGGCAACGGCTACTGGTCCGTGGCGTCCGACGGCGGCGTCTTCGGGTCCGGTCCCTGACCGCAGGGGTAGTGGGTGACGGGCCGGGCTCAGGGCCCGCTCTGGCGTGATGCCGGAGCGGTCGATCCCGAAGCCTTGGCCCGACACCATCCAGGCGGCCCGATCGACGCCGATGCGGCCAATTTCACGGTGGTATCTGTTCTGATACCATATCGCCATGGACACGGCGCTTCTCATCCGAACAGCCAGGAGGCAGTCGAAACTGAGCCTTCGGGCCCTGGCAGCTCGGGCCGGAACCTCGCACGCGACGCTCTCGGCCTACGAGAAGGGTCGGGTGGATCCAACGACCACGGTCCTTTCACGGATCATTGCGGCGGCTGGACAGTCGCTTGAGGCAACCCTCCTCGGAGTGCCCCCCAGCATTGATGGAATGTCCCGCGGTGAGGAGTTGGTGGCCGTCCTCGAATTGGCCGAGCAGTTTCCCGCTCGCCATGCGTCCCACATCGAGTTCCCTGTCTTTCGACCGGCATGACTTCGATTGTTGACAAGATCCTGGCGATAGGTGCCGCGCTGGATGCTCGGGGGCTCCCCTACGCCTTCGGTGGCGCGCTGGCACTGGCCTTTTGCACAGAGCGGGCCCGGGGCACCATCGATATCGATGTGAACGTGTTCGTCGGCCAGGAGGAGGCAAGAAGAGTACTGGGCGCCCTGCCTCCGCCCGTCAACCATACCGAGTCGGACCTTCGGGCCCTCGAAGGCGATGGCCAGACCCGGCTGTGGTGGGAGCGGACGCCCGTCGACCTCTTCCTCGACACGACTGACTTCCACGTCCACGCGGCACAACGTCGCCAACTCCACGACTTTGGCGGCCGGCCGATCCCTTTCTTGGGCTGTTCCGACCTGGCCGTATTCAAGGCGTTCTTCAACAGGACCAAGGACTGGGCCGACCTCGAGGAGATGATTGCGATCGGCGCTCTCAACGTCGATCAGACCCTCGGCGTACTGATTCGCTACCTCGGAGAAGATGATGATCGCGTGGAGAGGCTTCGGTCGCTGACCGCTCCGGGGGGTTGACCGAGTCCGCACCCTGTGCCGCCAGTCCCGCAAGGGCAAGAATCAGGAGACGGCGACCGCCCGGGCATAGACCAAGGTCGTGATCTCATCGGTAGACGTGTCGATGAGTTCGATCTGGATAGGTGCGTCTGGTCCCGAACCCAAGAGCCTGCTCAGGGTGCGCACCGGTCCGACCTGCGCCTTCCGGAGATAGCGGAGGTCGAGATCCGTCACCACGAAGGGCGACTGGAAGCGTGTCGCCATGAGATCCTCGGCCGCGGCCTCAGCCAGAAGCGCCACCATGGCGCCCTGCAGTGTCCCGGCCGGATTCCGGAGGGGCGGAGTGACTTCGACCTGCACGACGCCCTCCGCCGCATCGATCACTTCGATGCCGGCCTCTTCGCGCAGCGGTCGAGCGAGCGCGATGGGATCGCGGAAGATGACAGGGATTTGTCCGAGCGGCACATTCGGTTTTGGCGGATCGGTCGCCTTGCGAGGAACCTTCGTGAAGCCGATGGCGCCGGTGGCGATCGGTGCTCCCTCGTCCGTCCTGAGCTCGACCAGGCTGGTCGCTGATCGCTGGCTCTGGCGGAGGATCGTGCTCGTCGCATCGATGCGATCAGGTGCCGGAATGGGGCGCATCCGGACCGACATGTCCGAGGTGAGCGTCCACATGCCGCCGTCTTGATCCAAGGGAATCCCCGCCACCACATCGATGACAAACGAGAGGACACTGGCCCGGACGATGCCGTGCAGCAGCGCCTCCTTCTGTGGCCTGAGTTCGATGATGAGGAGGTCGTCCTCAAACCGCGCCGCCACGCCGAGTCGACTCGGGAGAGAAATCCCCGGGCTCGATATGTCTGTCATCGGTGGTCTCCAGAATCGACTCGAAGGTCAGATGCTAACGGCCGTGGGTGGCGCCACCTTCGTGTTCAAAGGTCCCGATCCAGTCTCGCTGTTGTCACGGTGCGAATTGACCGAGCTGTTGGAGCCAAGGTCGCAGCTATCGAACGAGGCCTCAACCCTGTGAGATGCGCCGGCTCCCGAACCGGCCCCTTCGAGTTCGAGAGCTCAGATGATGCCCGGACCCAGACGGCATGCGCTTCCATGGGTCGAACGATACGCTGAGCAAGTGCACAACATGCGGCCTTATCGAGTTGTCCAGTGGACGACGGGAAATGTCGGCAAGAGCTCGGTGCGGGCCATCGTTGCCAACCCCACTCTCGAGCTCGTCGGTTGTTATGCCTGGTCAGAGGAGAAGGTGGGCCGCGATGTGGGCGACCTGTGTGGCATCGAGCCGGTGGGCATTGCGGCCACGAACGACATTGACGCCCTGCTCGACCTGAAACCCGATTGCGTGGTGTACAACCCCATGTGGCTTGATGTCGGCGAGCTGGAGCGCATCTTGTCGGCCGGTGTGAATGTCGTGGCGACGGCAGCGTTCATCACCGGCCACAACCTGGGTGCGGGACGCGATCGGATTGCCGAGGCCTGCCGGCGTGGCGGCTCGACGATGTTCGGCACCGGGATCAGCCCGGGCTTTGCCGAGTTGCTGGCCATCGTGTCGGCCACCGTCTGTGATCGGGTCGACAAGATCACGATCAATGAGGCTGCGGACACAACCTTCTATGACTCTCCGGCAACCGAACTCCCGGTGGGTTTTGGCAAACCCATCGACCACCCCGACCTCCAGGCCATGACGGCACAGGGCACGGAGGTCTTCGGCGAGGCCGTGCGAATGGTCGCCGACGCCCTCGGGGTCGATCTCGATGATGTCCGCTGCGAGGCTGAGTACGCACAGACCACTTCCGATCTCGACCTCGGGTCCTGGACCATCCAGGCAGGATGCGTCGCCGGCGTGGCGGCCAGCTGGAAGGGATCGCTGGCTGACAGAGTCGTCGTGGAGCTCAACGTCCGGTGGCGGAAGGGCCAGACGCTCGACCCGGACTGGAAGATCGACCAAGACGGTTGGGTGATCCAGATCGACGGGCGGCCGACAGTGACGGCAACCATAGGCTTTCTGCCACCGCCTGACTTCGAGGCCGAGACCATGGCCGACTTCATGGTGCTCGGACACATCATGACGGCGGCTCCCCCGATCAATGCGATCGCTGCCGTCGTTGCCGCCGCGCCAGGCATTGCCACGTACAACGATCTGCCGCTGGTGCTCCCTCGCGGCGTCGTGCCCGTCGGGTAGCCGCCTGAGTGGGACATACCGGGCAGGACTGGACCCCCACGAGCTGAGGGATGCAGTTGCGCCGCGGGGGCCAGCGCTCCAGCCGGACCGAGAAGCTACCCTCACGGTGATGGTCAGCGAATCTCTTTGGGCGCAACACGCGCAGTGGTGGCAAGAGGGATTCACCGATGGGGCCGACCCGGAGTACGAGGAGCAGATCCTTCCCCTCATCGAGCAGCTCCTCCACGGTGCACAGAGAGTCCTGGACGTGGGTTGTGGTGAAGGGCAAGTCAGTCGCCGAATCGCCGGCACCGGTGCCGAAGTTGTGGGCATCGATCCGACCGCGGCCCAGATCCGCGTGGCTACGGAGCGGGGTGGCCGTGCACAGTTCATTCGAGCACGGTCCGAGCAGATCCCAAGTCCGAACGCCAGCTTCGACGCCGTGGTCGTGTGCCTGGCGATCGAGCATGTCGACCCGTTCGAGCCGGCCATCGAGGAGGTCGCCCGTGTGCTCGCCCCAGGCGGACTATTCCTCCTGATCCTGTCTCATCCACTGCTCCAATCGCCCGGGAGTGGGTGGATCGATGACCAGATTTCGGGCGACTATTTCTGGACGGTCGGTCCGTACCTACCCGACAATCTCGAGATCGACGAGATCGCACCCGATGTCCATCTTCAGTTCGCCCACCGACCCCTGAGCAGGTATGTGCACGAAATGGGTCAGGTCGGACTGCTCATCGAGGACATGGTGGAGCCGCCCCCGCCACGAGCTCTTCTCGTCAAGACGGGCGACATCCCCAACGCAGCCGCCATCCCGCGACTCATGCTGCTTTGCGCCCGCCGTTCTGGCCAGTGATAAATGGGGATCAGCAAACGAAGGAGTGGACATGGACTTCACCCGATTGAATGAATCGGACGAGTATCGACGCCGGCGTGAGGAGCTTCGTGTAGCCGAGCTTGATCTCATTGATCACATCGAGCAGGTGGCTGCCCTTCGGAGAGCCCTGTCCGCAGGCACCACGGTCGACGATTATGCGTTGGTCGAGGTTTCCAACGGCGACCCCGTCCGGCTGTCCCAACTCTTCAGCGCCCCAGACCGGGCTCTGGTTATCTACCACTTCATGTACGGCAAGTCCGAGACGGATCCCTGCCCGCTGTGCACAATGTGGATCGACGGGTACAACGCGGTGGCGCCGCACCTCTCGCAGAACATCGACTTCGCGATCGTCGCTGCCGCTGAGCCCGCCGCCATCAGAGCCCATGCCGCCGCGCGTGGCTGGGACAACGTGCGCCTCCTCAGTGCAGGCGACTCGACGTTCAAGTACGACCTGGGTAGCGAGGAGTCCGACGGCTCCCAAACCGAGTGGGTCTCGGTGTTCACCCTCGGCGGCGATGGCTCGGTGCTTCACGGGTACTCCAAGGGCGCGCAGATGGCCGACGGCCGACGCGAGCGCGGCATCGATCTACTGAGCCCTGTGTGGAACCTCCTCGACCTCACGCCGAACGGGAGGGGTGATTGGTATCCCTCATTGAGCTATGAGCAGCCCGCACCCGGAGTTCGATGAGTAGTGCCTCCAGCCCGGGCTTGCCAGGATCATCGATCAACGATCGCAGCCGTGGCGGCTGAACACGTTCTCAGATCCAACAGCAGAGGCTTCGAACCTCTCAACCTGTAGCACTGAGACTGAACGTTCCTCAGTCGATTGGCTGTTGAAGGTCACCTCAACTGAGGGGCTCATTGTTCGTGCGCCCGTATCCGGAGCCGCGGTTCAAGCCGCCGCACAGACATCCACCGTCTGTTATCGGAGCACTCCCGACAGCGGTGCTACTGAGATTGAATCAAATCGATTCGCGGAACTCCGCACCAGCAGCAAGGGCAGATACACCCTCCGTGATGTCGATTACCGGAACGATGTCGAACTCAAGCCAGGTGAGGAATTTGGATACTCCGTCCATGAGGCCCGCCTGATTGGCGGTCTCAATGACAGCAAAGCCGCCACCGCCGTCGACACGACTCAAGAACTCCGACCACTTCTGATCTGCCGGAGTCTGCCATTTGGCAAATGCCTCAAGGATCGATTTTCCGTCATCGTGGTTCTGCTGCGCCGTGCCACTTGCCCGCACCTTCCAGCTCATTAGATATTTCGCCATATATCGCTCGCCGCCCTTCAAAGGCCCCCGCTGCTCGGGGACGCTACGGCGATTGTTGCACGCATCCGGAGGGGCTGCATTTACAACGACCGTCCCTGGTAACCGGCAGCGAGGATTGACGTAGCCCGCTGACGGTCCACCATTTCGGAGCGAGA
>JADMIJ010000227.1 GCA_015478655.1 Acidimicrobiales bacterium
CAAAGAGCGCAGAGCCGATGGCACAACCCTGGCCGGCACGTTCGATCATAAGCACCCGATGGTTGACCTGCCGAGCCTTGTCGACGAGCTCGGACAGATGTTCGAGCCTGGCCAAGATGCCCAGGTCACCTGGTTTGTTGATGACGGTTTCGATCCGATAGGCCCTCCCTTCCTTCAGATACTGCTTGACCCGTGAATGCTTGTAGCGGAAGTCCATCTTCACCTCGGTGCCCGGAGAGAACACCCTGGTGGCGAAGGGCTGGGCGGTCGTGCGACCACGTCGATCGCGCCCGAACACGGCGTGGACCTCGTGAGGTCGACCGATGCCGACGTTGTCGGTCACCAAGGCCTCGAAGAACCCTCGGGCCCGGCGGGGATCGTCAAAGACCAACGTCTTCGATACCTCGACCTGGCGCATCGAGAGCTCCCAGAAATAGCCGGCCTGACGGTCGTCGTCGTTGAGCGGAGCAGGAATGACTCCGATCCATCGGTCGAAGAACCCCTGAACGTCGTCGGGACCAAAGGCATTGCAGATGGCCTGGAGTCTGTCGGGTTTGGGACACGAGGCGAATCCGTTGGCCAGCTCGGTAAAGGGAACCCGGCCTCGGCCGGCCTGGCGCTTGGCCCACTCGTGCCCGTTCACCCACACCTTGGCCGGGTAGGGGAAGTAGGTGGCGATCTTGATGAACCCCAGGCCGAACTCGGCATCGACGATGTAGAAGTAGTAGGTCCCCACTCGCCGTTCGGCCTTCTGCCAGTCGAACCAGACGCCGTTGGTCGAACCGGTCTTCTTCGTGGCGCTGAAGACCCATTGGAACTCCTGGGCGGCCACGATGGCCACCAGTCCGAATCGGCCCTCGTGCTCGGCGGCTTCCACATAGGGTCGGACATGGTCGAGCTTGCGGTCGTCCCAGCGGGAGCGGTCGGGCTTTTTCAGGCGCAAGATGGGGACGTCGTGGTCCTCGGCGAAATGCTTCACGTCACGTCGGAACCGGTTGCCGATCTTCTGGATGACTACCGGCGAGGCGACCGGCTGGCCGAGATGGTCCCTGCAGAATCGCTCCACTTGGCCCCCCACCTGGAGGTTGGGAACATAGGCGTTCAGGTAGAGCCGGTCCACGCACTCGATGTCCAAGACCACATGACCGTCGAGCACGTCGTTGATGTTTGTCACGCTGGTCATCCACCCATCGTGCCCGCCCGAGGGTCGGCTCTGCCGGCCCGACCGACTCAGGCACAATCGGGTCGCGTCAGGGGGTGGCCGGGAGGGGGACCTGTCCCCCTCCCGCTAATTACTCTCAGGGTGGTTGACGTGCCGAACTCCCGATCCTCGAGACACCTGCATGAGGGCGGCGGTTCCATCCCGCCCCGAAGGAAACCGCTCGAAGGGAGCAGGCGTTGTCCATCTGGAGCTTGGCGTGTCTACCAGCTGCCTTCATCGTGGCCGGCGAGACGAAGTGCTCCGTACCGCCACTTGAACCTTGAGGAGCCGAATGGCCCAGCCATGCAGTGAACCATCAACCGGCGTCGTAGTCACGGGTGGCGCCTCGGGCATCGGCTTGGCCATCGCCGACGCCCTAGCCTCGGTCGGTCGTCCGGTCGCCCTGTGGGATCGTGAAGGTGTTGCCGCAGCATCGGCCGCCCTCCGCATCAGCGGCGACCACGGTGTCGATGCCATCGGAGTGAACGTGGACGTTACCGGCGTCGGTGACGTGTTGACCGAAGCGGTCAACGTCAGTCGTAAGGCCATCGGTCCTATCGGCGGCCTGGTCCATGCGGCTGCCATCGTTCAGCTGGGGTCGGTCGACGAGATCACGAT
>JADMIJ010000089.1 GCA_015478655.1 Acidimicrobiales bacterium
CCCACCCGGCGGTGGCCACGTCCAGGTGCAGCGGCTTGGCGGTGGTGGAGATCAGCTTGGAAAAGCTGGCCAGCTCCCCGGCCAGGGCCACGACGATCACCGCCGGGACCGCGACCAGGAGCACCAGGTTGAGCGGGCGGCGCACGTAGTCGAGAAGCGCCCGGCGCACCACCAAAGTGGTCATTGTGCCAGCGCCTTCCCGTCGCGCACCTCGACCAGTCGGTCGAAACGCTCCTGGTCGGTGACGAAGTGGCTCACCACCAGCACGCTTCGCCCCGCGGCGCGCCGGGTGGCGGTGAGCTCCCAGAACCGCTGGTAGGTGTCCCAGTCGAACCCGGCATAGGGCTCGTCCAAGAGCAGCACGTCGGGATCGGCGAGCAGGGCGAGGGCGAGGTTGAGCTTGGCCCGGGTGCCCCCCGACAGCTCGGCCACCTGGATGTCGCGCCAGCGGGCGAACCCGAGGGTATCGTAGAGCGACTCGGCCGCGGCGCTCTGCGCTTCGGGATCCATGCCGTAGGCGACGCCGAAGAGGCCCAAATGCTCGTCGCAGGTGAGCCGCTCATAGAGCAGCGGCTCCTGGGGGCAGTAGCCGACCCGGCCCGAGACCTCGACCGAGCCCCCATCGGCGTCGAGGGCACCGACGAGGATCTTCATGAGCGTGGACTTGCCCGAGCCGTTCTCCCCCACCAGGCCCACCACCTGTCCTGCACACAGCTCGAGGTCGACGCCTCGAAGCACATCCAGCCGTCGCCGACGAGGCCACATGCCGCGCTGGTAGGACTTGGTGAGCGACCGGGCGCGGAGCACCGGACAGGTGACCCGCCCGTCAGGCGCTGCCGACCCCGGAGTGGTGGCCCTGGCGGAGACGGAGACGCTCGCAGCTTCCGAGGTACCCGCCGTCGCCCTCGCCACCTCGGTTGTCCGTGCGGGCCTCACAGCCGCACCACCTGGCGGATGGTGGATGCCACCTCGTCGAAGCGGTCCGCACCTTCCTCGGCCGAGCTTCGTGCGGCCATCCCCCCGCAGTGGTGCAGGTGATCGTTCAGCAGTCCGACGGCCACCTCCTGCAGCGCCCGGGTGGCCGCGGCGACCTGGGTGACGACATGAGGACACCATCGGTCGTCCTCGATCATCTTTTGCAGACCGCGTACCTGACCCTCGATCCTTCCCAGCCGGGCGAGGTAGTCGTCCTTGCCAGAGACGCAGCCCCGCGTTGGACGCTCGACCTCGCCGTCGCCTGGCGGGGATCCGCACCCGCGGAGATGGCGCTCGGCCTGGGAGGTCATCGCTTCTCCGCGGTTCCGACCGGGCTGCGTCCGTTCCCGGCGCCCACCTCGTCGCCTCTCATCAGGTCGCGAAGCTGCTTGTACTCCTCGGCGTCGATCTCCCCACGAGCGAGGCGCCCGTCGAGAACCCGCCGGGGGTCCGCAGGTGGGTGGTCATGGCCGGGATGGCGGGTCAGGCTGGTCACGAAGTACCAGATGGCCCAGATGATCAGGCCCCAGAAGGCGACCACACCGATCGCCCCGAGGAGCCACCCCACCACTGCACTCCGTTTCCCCAGTACCACATCATCGAAAACGCCTCCTTCGGCCCACATCACCGAGCCGCTCGACCAGCTGGCTGTTCGAACCACCTGTATGTGGTCATCGTGGGGCCTGGGGCTGGTCGACGCATCCGTGCGAAGCACCGATTCGCCTCCGGGTTCCTACGGATGCGTAGATCGGCCTCGTGGAAGTGGTAGGCGACGGTGTCCTTGTCGATCTCGGTGCTCGAACCCTCGAGCGCCTGGACCTGGCCCGCGAAGCAGCGGAAATGGTCGGCGGACAGCGGGGTGTCGGCGGCGTCGGAACTCCCGCATGCGGCGCCGGACTGAAGGGTTCGCACTTGGCGTCGGCGACAACCGTTGGCCCACTCACGCACGCGTCGATGCTGGGCCTGGGCGTGCGGACATCCTCGCGAGGCGCCCGGAATCCGGTCCCGGCCTCCGCTGACCCCGGGCGCCTCAGTGGTAGAGCATCGTCGACAAGACCTCCTGTGGCCGGGCGCTCTGCCTGACCACGGCCATCGTCGGGCATTGGCACGCTCGAGTCATCCGGGCGGACCGCGGAACCCACCCTGCGGGCGACGACAGATCGCGCCGCGGTCCCCGGGAGTCACAACGTCCTCGACGGACGACTCAGGGTCGAACAGGTCATGGGTGATCACACCGACTTCACCGACTTCGCGCACCACCTGGCGGGCCTGCCCGTCGCTGGCGCGTCTGGGCGACGAAGATCACGGCGCCCACCGCGGCGACGGCCCAGTAGGCGACGACCCGGAACATGAGGGTCGCGGCCAGGGCCGTACCGGCGTTCATCCCCATCAAGAGAAAGCCGCCCACCAATCCGGCTTCGAGTGCGCCCAAGCCGGCGGGCAGGAAGCTCAGCCCGGCGGCGATCTGCGACGCGGCATACGCGAAGAGCAGCACGTGCCAGGGGACCGCCAGGCCCAAGAGCACGAAGGCGAGGACGAGGACCCCGGCGTCGAGCAGCCAGTTGAGCGTGCTGTAGGCGAGCACCGCGGCGCCGCCTGGCCAGCTCACCCGGTAGCGGGTGGCGGCCTCGGCCGTCCGGGCGAGGACCTGCAGCGGCCGGTACCGCAGACGCGCCTCGAGCCGTTCCCCGTGGCTGGGGCGACCCAAGCGATGCACGCCGACCACGAAGCCCGAGGACCCGGCCAAAAGGACGGCCCCGGCTCCGGCCAAGGTGGCCGGCGAGCCGATCCCCGCCGCTGCCGCGCCGACGAGCAGGAGCCCGAGGGCGCTCACGGTGGAGCGAAGCCCCCCGCCAGCAGGCTCCACAGCCCGAGCGAGACCGGCACCTCACGGCGGTGGTACTGCTCGACGAGCCAGGCGCTGGCTGGTGCGACTCCCGCCGGCACCAGGTCGACCACTGCGGTGGAGGCAACGGTGAGCCCGAGCAGGCTGACAAGCGGGAGCTCGCGCCGGCCGGCACGAAGCAGCCTGCGCGCGGCGAGGGCAGCGGCCGTCAACGACCCGGTCTCTGCGAGCGCGGCCAGCGCCAGCCAGGGCAAGCGCTCGGGGCGAAACCCCCTGAACGCCGAGGCGAACTGCGACGCCGCGCCGGGCGCGCGCAGCACCAGAGCGAGGACGACGCCGAGCACCCCCAGCCCGAAGACGAGGCGCACCCAGCGCCGGTGCGTCGCCCTTCTCGCCGAAACCGGCCGAGACTCGTCCTCATCGCTGGCGAGCAGGCCGGTTGGCCTGGCCGGGACGCGGGTGAGCTCAGCCCTGGCCCGACGGGGGGCGCGACCACCATTGGTATCGTCGGGCTGGGCATCCGTCCCCCTTTCCCTTTCGGGTCGTTGTCTCCTGCTCGGCGCGCCCGGCGGGTGCCCTGGCCGGCCAGGCAACAGATCCGGCGGTCCGGGGGGTGGCCTGCAGGGGGCTCCTCTTCCTGTTGCCCTGGCCGATGCCCGGTGCGACCGACCGTGCGCCATAGCCCTGGGGCGCGCCCACAGCGATCACAGATCCCGTTCGCCGAGGGGGTTGGCGCCGGTCGGCCTCGGGCCTCGGGGTCTCGGGCTCGGCGCCGATGAGTTGTCGTCGCGGTCGCTCACCGTGATCGGGCGATCGGCACTGCCGGGGACAGGGTCGGTCATCGATTTCCTCGTGCTTGTCGGGCCGGGCTGCCCCCGGCCAGGACCATCGTCGCCCACCGCGATCTTCAGAGCATCCGTTCGGACTGCCGAACATGCCTGCGGGCGACTACCGAGCCCACCGGACAGCCCGCCCGGCGCCGCGCCGATGCCGGACTGGCAGCGATCTCGGCGCGAAGCGCTCCAGGCCATAGCAGGTCTTCAGGGACTCTCGGCGTCCTCGAGCAGCCCGGCCTCACGGGCCCGGCGGACCAGCTCGGCCCGGTTGTGGACGTCGAGCTTCTGGGAGATGTGGGCCCGGTGGGTTTCGACGGTGCGGACCGACACGAAGAGACCCTCGGCGATCTCGGCGTTGGTGAGCCCGATGGCGATCTTGCGCAGGACTTCGAGCTCGCGATCGGACAGCTCGCCGCCCGGGCCCACCAGGCGAGCCGGGGGCGCGTCCGGGGCGAGCAGGGCGGCACCGAGGCTCGGGTGCACGTACTGGCGGCCGGCGGCCACCTGGCGGATCGCCTGGATGAGCTCGATGTCGGCCGCCTCTTTCACCAGGTAGCCGACCGCTCCCGCCTCGAAGGCGCGCCGCAGGTAGGCGAGATCGTCATGCACCGTGAGCACCAGCACCGCGGTAGAGGGACTGGCCTCTCGGACCTCGGCCGTGGCGGCGATGCCGCTTCGATCGGGAAGGCCGAGGTCCATCACGAACACATCGGGGCGGCTGGCGCCGGCCAGCGCCACGGCCTCTGCGGCGGTGGCGGCCTCGCCGACGACCTCGAGGTCCCCCTCGGCTTCGAGGATGCGCCTGAGGCCGCTTCGGACCACCGAGTGGTCGTCGCAGAGCGCGACCCGCAGCACCTCAGCCAAGGGGCACCTCCAGCCGGACGGTGGCGCCCGCCCCCGGCGCCGAGGACGTCTCGAGGCTGCCGCCGACGAGCGCCGCTCGCTCGGCCATGCCCTCCAGGCCGAGATGACCGCATCGAGCGGCTGCGACCGGGTCGAAGCCCACCCCGTCGTCTTCGACGAGGGCCCGAAGGCGTCCTTCAGCCACCGAGACCGTGACGCTCGCGCTCTTCGCCTGCGAGTGGCGGGCCACGTTGGTGAGCGCTTCTTGGACCACTCGATAGGCGACCGTCTCGATCTCTGGTGCCAAGCGGTCGTCGCCAACGCCGTGGGTGGCGAGGCCGACGGCGGTAGCGGTTCGGGTGCTCGTGTCGGCGACGAGGCGCTCGAGGGCGGCGAGGAGCCCCATGTCGTCCAACACGGTCGGCCGCAGCTCGAAAGCGAGGTGCCGGGTCCGGCCCAAGGCGTCGGCGACGAGGTCACGGACCTCTTCGGTGCGCAGGCGGGCGTCGTCGAGGTCCGCCTCGTTCTTGCCCAGCGAGGACTCGACCAGCCGCAAGCCGAGCAGGACCGAGGTGAGCGCCTGGCCCACGTCGTCGTGCAGGTCGCGTGCCACCCGGGCCCGCTCGGCCTCCTGGGCGTCGAGGATCTCGCCGAGCATCTGGCGGCGCAGCCGGTCACGTTCCTCCGCCGCGGCCAACTCGGCCACCGCCTCGGCTCGGGCGCGCTCAGAGGCCACCAGCCGGGCGGACTCGATCGCACACGCGGCGAAGGCGGCGTAGGCCGCCACGAGCGCCTCGTCCTCCTCGCCGAAGGGCATGCCTCCGGCCTTCTCGGTGAGGTACAGGTTGCCGTACCGCCGCCCGCCGTGCCCCACCGGCACCCCGAGGAAGCTCCGCATCGGCGGGTGGCAGGCCGGGAAGCCGCACGAACGCGGGTCGGTGCCGATGTCCTCCACCCGAATCGGCCCCGAAGCGACGATCACCTCGCCGAGCAGGCCCCGCCCCTGTGGGGGGGCGCCGATACGAGCTGCGGCATTCTCGTCGATCCCGTGGGTGATGAACGACTCGATCGCCCCGGTCTCGTCGTAGATGCCCAAGGCCGCGTAGGCGGCCTCGGCGATGGCGGCCGCGCCCTCGACGATCCGGCGCAGCACCGCCTCGAACTCGTGCTCGCCCGACAGCTCGAGCGCCGCGCCCAGGAGGGCCTGGAGCCTTCCCGGCCCGGCCGGGCCGGCACCGTCGCGCGTCGAAGGAATCGGCATCTCACCAGGCAACCGTAGTGGGCCCCCGTCAGCACCGGCGAGGACGCGAGGCCCCTCGGCGCGCATCTCGTCCGCTGGTGGGATTTGGGCAGCTCCTCCTCCGCGTCAGTACTTCGTGCTCATGGTTGGGCCGGACACCCCACCTGGGGTAGGGCCAGAAGTCCCTTTCCCAGCGCCCGGCCAGACAGAGAGGCCAGCAGAGGGACCAATGGCCCTACCCCGCGTCCCGCGGCCGCCCTTACGATCGCGACACCCATCCCGGGTAGGACCCGGGCCATCGAGGAGACTAAGATGCGCGGTCCAATCGAACACCCCGGCTCTGCCTCAAGCCGATGTGGCCCGCCGCCTCCCAGCTCCGGTGGCGTCCTCCGGTGAGCCGCGCCGATGCCATCCAGCGCCTCAAGTCGGCTTCTGGCCAGTGCGCTGCCGTCGTCCGCATGCTCGAGGAGCGGCGCTATTGCACCGACGTCCTCTACCAGCTCAACGCGGTCGAGCGCGCCCTCGACCACGTGAAGCGCTCCATCTTGGACGAGCACTTCCGCGTGTGCGTGCGCGATTGCTCCCGGGAAGCCGACACCGACGAGTTCTTGGACGAGCTGCTCGGCGCCCTCTACGGCGGGCGCCCTCCCGGAACCCCTCGCTATTGCCCCGAACCAGGCGAGGTGCCGGCCCGGTGAGTGACCACCCGGTGAGTGACGAGGTGCCGAGCAGCCCGCCGCCTCAGCCGACGATGCTCGATCCAGTGAGCAGACCATCGGCACAGGGGACGCCGGCGGGCGAGACCGACGAGGGCGCCGGCGGTGACCGGCGACTCTCGCCGCATGATCTGCGCCTCATCGACGCCTACTGGCGGGCGGCCAACTACCTGTCGGTCGGCCAGATCTACCTGTTGGACAACCCGCTGCTCAAAGAGCCGCTCCTCCCCGACCACGTCAAGGCCCGCCTGCTCGGCCACTGGGGCACCACGCCGGGGCTCAACTTCGTCTACGCCCACCTGAACCGGGTGATCCGGGCCTTTGACCTCAACATGATCTTCGTCACCGGTCCCGGACACGGAGGTCCGGGCATAGTGGCGAACGCCTATCTGGAGGGCACCTACAGCGAGCTGTACCCCCATATCAGCCGGGACGAAGCCGGGCTTCAGCGGCTGTTCCGGCAGTTCTCGTTTCCCGGCGGCATCCCGAGCCACGCCGCGCCGGAGACGCCCGGGTCGATCAACGAGGGTGGCGAGCTCGGCTACTCCCTCGCCCACGCCTACGGCGCCGCGTTCGACAACCCCGACCTGGTCGTCTGCTGCGTGGTCGGCGACGGTGAGGCCGAGACCGGACCGCTGGCGACGAGCTGGCATGCCAACAAGTTCGTGAACCCGGCCCGAGACGGCGCGGTGCTTCCCGTGCTGCACCTGAACGGCTACAAGATCGCCAACCCGACCGTGCTCGCCCGGATCCCTGACGAAGAGCTCATCGCCCTCTTTTCGGGTACGGGTATCGGGTGCATGTCGTCTCGGGCGAAGAACCGGCCGCGATGCACGAGCAGATGGCGACGACCCTCGACGGGGTCGTCGAGGAGATCGGGGAGATCCAGCGCAGCGCCCGGGAGGGACGGCTGACCACCCGGGCGCGGTGGCCCATGATCGTGTTGCGCAGCCCAAAGGGCTGGACCGGACCAAAGGAGGTCGACGGCCTGCCGGTCGAGGGCACCTTTCGTGCCCACCAGGTCCCCCTTGCCGAGGTGCGCACCAATCCCGGACACCTTGCCATGCTCGAGGCCTGGATGCACTCGTACCGTCCCGAGGAGCTCTTCGACGGGGCCGGTTCGCTCGTCGAAGAGCTTTTCGACCTCGCACCGCGCAGCCATCGCCGGATGAGCGCCAACCCCCATGCCAACGGCGGCGTGCTGCTCCGCGACCTCGAACTGCCCGACTTCTTTGACTACGCCGTTGCGGTTCCTGCTCCAGGGACGGTCAGGGCCGCGGCCACCCGGGTGCTCGGCGGGTTCCTGCGCGACGTCGTCGCCAAGAACCGGGGCAACTTCCGGCTGTTCGGCCCCGACGAGACGGCCTCGAACCGGCTCGGTGCGGTCTTCGAGACAACCGACCGGGCCTGGGACGCCGAGCGCCTCCCTGTCGACGACCACCTCGCCCCCGAGGGACGGGTGATGGAGGTTCTTTCCGAGCACCTGTGCCAGGGGTGGCTCGAGGGCTACCTGCTGACGGGCCGCCACGGGCTGTTCAACTGCTACGAAGCGTTCATCCATATCGTCGACTCGATGTTCAACCAGCACGCCAAGTGGCTGAAGGTCACCCGGGACATCGCCTGGCGACGTCCGATCGCCTCGCTGAACTACCTGTTGTCCTCCCACGTCTGGCGACAGGACCACAACGGCTTCTCTCACCAGGACCCTGGCTTCATCGACCACGTCGTGAACAAGAAGGCCGAGGTGGTCCGCGTCTACTTCCCGCCCGACGCCAACTGCCTGCTGTCGGTCGCCGACCATTGCCTGCGCTCGAAGAACTACGTCAACGTCATCGTCGCCGGCAAGCAGCCTGAGCTGAACTGGCTCGACATCGACGATGCGATCATCCACTGCACCCGAGGGGCCGGCATCTTCGAGTGGGCGAGCAATGACGCCGACGGCATGCCCGACGTCGTGATGGGCTGCTGCGGGGACGTGCCGACGTTGGAGACCCTGGCCGCGGTGGAACTCATCCGCCAGCGCCTGCCCCAGCTCGCCGTCCGGGTGGTGAACGTCGTCGACCTGATGCGGCTCCAGCCTGAGGGCGAGCATCCCCACGGGATGTCCGATGCCGAGTTCGACGCGCTCTTCACCACCGAGTCGCCGGTCGTCTTCGCCTACCACGGCTACCCGTGGCTCATCCACCGCCTCACCTATCGCCGCCACGGCCATCACAATCTCCACGTGCGGGGCTACAAGGAGGAAGGAACCACGACGACGCCCTTCGACATGGTCATGCTGAACGACCTCGACCGCTTCCACCTCGTGATGGACGTCATCGACCACGTGCCCGGCTTGGCGTCGCGGGCCGGGCACGTGCGCCAGGAGATGAGCGACCGGCGCCTTGCCTGTCGCCAGTACACGCGCCGGTTCGGCGAGGACCCGCCCGACATCCGCGACTGGACCTGGACGCCCTGATCGGCTCGATGCGCATTCTCGTGGTCAACGCCGGATCGAGCAGCCTGAAACTCCGGGTCCTCGACGAGCACGATGACGTCACGTCCGCCATCGACCTGCCCGCGTCGCACGGGCGCTTCGACAGGGCGGCTCTTGGGGACGCCGTTGCCGGCTTGGAGGGGATCGATGTCGTCGGGCACCGGGTCGTCCACGGTGGGACGGAGTTCACCGGACCCGTCCGCATCGACGGTGAGGTCGTCGCCCGCCTGGATGGCCTGAGCGACCTGGCGCCGCTCCATCAGCCGGTGTCGCTCGCCGCGCTCGACGCGGCGAGCGCCCCGCTCCCCGGCGTTGCGGCGGTGGCCTGCTTCGACACCGCGTTTCATGCGACCTTGCCGCCCGCCGCTGCGACCTATGCCCTTCCCGCCGAGTGGCGCCGGCGGTTCGGCCTCCGGCGCTACGGCTTCCACGGTCTCTCCCACGCCTACGCCTCACGCCGGGCCGCCGCGATGGTCGACCGACCGGTCGAGACGCTCCGCATCGTCACCTGCCACCTCGGTGCGGGGGCCTCGCTGGCGGCCGTCCACTCCGGACGGTCGGTCGACACAACCATGGGCTTCACCCCCCTCGAGGGTCTCGTCATGGCGACGCGGGCGGGGAGCCTCGATCCCGGCCTCGTGCTCTGGTTGGAGGAACACGTCGGCACCCCTGCTGCCGAGCTCGCAGCCACCTTCGAGCACCGCTCGGGCCTGTTCGGACTGGCCGGGACGGCGGACATGCGCGAAGTCCTCGCTGGGTCGACTGCGGGCGATCCGGATGCGCGGCTCGCGCTCGAGGTCTACGTGCATCGACTGCGCGCTGGGATTGCAGCGATGGCTGCAGCCATGGGCGGGATGGATGCCCTCGTCTTCACCGGCGGCGTCGGCGAGCGATCTCCTGATGTTCGCAAGCTCGCCGTCAGCGGCCTCGGTTTCCTCGGCGTCGAGCTCGACGAGGCTGCGAATGAACGAGGCGAGGCGGACCGGACGATTCACGCCGCCGACAGTGGGATCCCCGTCCTCGTCGTGGCCGCCCGCGAAGATCTCGAGATCGCCGCCGAGACCCGCCGGGGGTCGCCACCGACGAGCAGTCGAAGGCGTCGGAGGGCTCGAAGGCGCCAGCCGGATCGCGACGCCCGTGGCCTGGGGATTCATCGGAGGCACCGGGTAGCGGGGGGTTTCGGGGACGTGGGGGTCGGTAGCTTCCCGCAAGGAGAGTCCGTGGCTGGGGCGGATGTGGCGGAGCAGGGCGCGGCCCATCCTGAAGGTGATGACTGCTACCGGTGCCGCACCGAACGAGACGAACTGCGGGGCTTCCACCCCGAGGTCCATCTTCGGCATCGACGTGCCACGGGTCCTGGTCGGCATCCGCCACCGGGCCATGCGCGAGCTCAGCTGCGAGCTCCTCAAGCGGGAGCTCGGCTGGGCCGTCGCTGAGGTGGCTCCGAGCGAGATGCTTGTCGATGCCATCGAGCGAGAAAGGCCCGATCTGATCGTGGTCGACGCCGGCGACTTCCCCGCCTGCTGCCAGGCCGCGTTCGAGCGCTTCCCCCGCGACCGGGTGATCGTGATCGGCCCCGAGCCCGATGACGGCTACCGGACGCTCGCGCTGGCCGAGGGGGCTGGATCGTGGGTGGCACGCGAGTGCGTCGGCGAGGAGCTCGTCGCCCAGCTGCGCGCCCTGCTCGTCCCAGGAGCCCCTCACCAGAGGGCCCGGGGCACGACGTCGGTGTCTCGAACCCCGATCGGCCCGCCGGGGCCTGCCAGCGTCGGGCCGGCCCCGGGGACCGTCCCCCGGGGAGCGACCGCCGGCGCCACATAGCCAGCACGGATCGGCCTTGGGGTCAACTACGAAGCGAGATTCAGCAATCGACCCCGATGCACCGCGGTCGGCTCCAGGCGCAGGATCGGACCGAGGAACACCTACCCACCTGTACGGCTCCAACAAAGGAGGCTCGTGATGGCAGAGCAAGCTCCAACAACCACCAGGCGTTGCGCCCCAGCGTGGCCCAAAGACGCCTTGAGGGTCGCTTTCGGGGTCATCTGGCTGATCGACGCCGTGCTGAAGTGGCTGCCCGGGTTCAAAGACAGCTACATGAGCACGATCATGGGCACCGCCCAAGGCCAGCCCGCCTGGCTCCGGTGGTGGTTCGACTTCTGGATCAACCTGCAGCATCCCGCGGCCACGTTCTTCTGGGCGCTGGTGGCGACCACCGATACCCTCATCGCCCTGGCGTTGATCTTCGGGTTCGCCCGCAAGCTCACCTATATCGGCGCCATCGGCTTCAGCCTGCTCATCTGGGCCACGGCCGAGGGCTTCGGCGGCCCCTACACCTCGGGGTCCTCCGACATCGGCACGGCGATCATCTACGCCGTCGTCTTCGCCGGGCTGCTCGCCCTCAGCTACTACGCCGGGGTGGCCCGCTACAGCGTCGACTACTACCTCGAGCGCCGCATCAGCTGGTGGTGGAAGGTCGCCGAGATGCGCCGGCCGAGCAAGCCCGAGCCGCCGGTGGCAACCGTGACCGCCCTTCCCCTTGCCCGTCGCTCGGAGCCGCCGAGGCCAGCATCGACCGGAGAAGCACAGGATCGGAGGTGAACGCGATGTCGTGGTGGAGATGGCACGAGAAGACGGACCTGGAAGTGTCGCCCGGGGAGGAGCTGGTTGGCGAGTGCGAAGCCTTCCTCCAGGGACGCTTCGCCGACCTGCTCGCCTCGAGGGGTGAGCTGGTGGCTCCGTGGGCATGGCTCAACCGGATCGCCCACGCCGAGCCCGAGCAGCTCGAAGCCCTCGCGGGTCAGGCGCATCCTTCGGGCCACCTAAAGATCTTTGTATAATACACCGCTAGTCCTCCGTGGAGTGGAATAAT
>JADMIJ010000228.1 GCA_015478655.1 Acidimicrobiales bacterium
GTGGTGGGCCACCCGGTCGTGGTGAACCCTGACCGGGTCCTCGCCCGCCTGGCGCGCGAACGCGAATGGGAGACGACCCAGTTCACCCGGCCGGTGCGGCTCCGAGACCGGGTCCCGGTCCCGAGCCTGCCCATCGCAGCGGCCATGACCGGCGTGGCTGTGGCGGCCACTGGAGCCGCCCTGGTTGTCTGGCGCTATGGCCGCCGCCTCCGGGGGGCCGGCTGAACCGGGCCCGGCGACGGGCGCCGGTCAGGAGTCGCGCAGCCGCTTGGCGGCCACCAGGCCGAGACCGACGAGGACGGCGAGAACGAGCAGCTTCTTCATGGACGGCGATCCTAGCCACCCGTCACACCCAGGGCACTCGGGCCCCGCCCGGCACCACGAGGGCCCCGTCAGACGGTCAGCAGATCCCGAGCCCCGGTGTCGGACGAGGGGTGGCGCAACTTGGACATGGCTTTCGCCTCGATCTGACGGATTCGCTCCCGCGTCAGGTTGAAGTATCCGCCCACCTCCTCGAGGGTGCGGGGCTCGCCCCGGTCGAGCCCGAACCGCAGTCGCAGGATCTCCCGCTCGCGCTTGTCGAGGGGGGAAAGCAACCGGTCGATCTCGTCGGGGAGCAGGGAGGTGGATACCAGCTCGAACGGCGAGTCCGCACCTCGGTCCTCGACCAGGTCGCCGAGCTCGGCATCCCCGTCCTCGCGAAGCGGTTCCGACAGCGAGAGCGGCTCGGCCCGGAAGCGGAGGGCCTCGATCAACTTGTCCTCCGGCAGCTCCGCCTCGACGCCTAGCTCCCGCAAGGTGGGGGGACGACCGAGCCTCAGCTCCAGACGGGACTGCGCCTTCTGCACCCGGGCCAAGGTGTCTCCGGCGTGTACCGGGAGCCGGATGGTGCGGCCAGTGTTGGCGATGCCCCGGGTGATGGCCTGTCGGATCCACCAGGTGGCGTAGGTGGAGAACTTGAAGCCCTTGCGCCAGTCGAACTTGTCGACGGCGTGCATCAGCCCCAGGTTCCCTTCCTGTACGAGGTCGAGCAGCGGAAGTCCTGAGGCTTGGTACTTCTTGGCGATGGACACCACGAGCCGGAGGTTGGACTGCACGAATGCCTGCTGGGCCTGCTCCCCTCCCGTCACCTGGCGGCGCAGCTGGCGCTTTGTGACAGGGGCGAGATCCGGCGGCCGCCTCCCGAGGGTCTGCTCGGCTTCGTGGCCTGCCTCAATGGCTTGGGCCAGGCGGACCTCGTCTTCCTTGGTGAGCAAGGGGTACTGACCGATGTCGGTCAGGTACAACCGGACCAGGTCCTCCTCGTCCCGCTCGACACGGCCCTTCGCCACTGTCCCACCCTCCAGTCGGAAGCCGGCGTCGCTGCTACCCGCCGGTCGCCCGTCTGCTGCCAAAGTTTACCGGCGTCGTCAAGACCGGCCCGGCTCACCCCCGTCACCCTCGGTCGAGGGGAATCCCTGGGGTGGCGTGGCATCCAAGTCGGGGGCCGGCCCCGGCGCAGCCGGGGTGGGCGCCACCGCCGGGGTGGGCGCGACCGGGCAGGCGGGGGCGACGGGGTGGGAGGTGGGAGCGACCGGCGAAGCCGGGGGCGCCGGTGAGGGCCATGGCACCAGGCCGACCTGTCCAAGCACCGGTACCTCCAGCTGCTGCTGGTGGGTGGCGACCACGGCGAGGTCGTGGGGGCGCCGGACGAGGGCCTGGATTAGCACTTCAGCCGTCTGCCAGGCCTCCACCTCGTCGCGCAGGACCAGCCGGAGAACACGAACGGCGGCGGCATCGGCCACCGGAGCCGCTCTGCGCAGATG
>JADMIJ010000090.1 GCA_015478655.1 Acidimicrobiales bacterium
GCTTCCACGGCTCGGCCGGCGGCCTGGCGCTGAACCGCCCCATCGTGGGCATGGCGTCGACGCCCGACGGTGGTGGCTACTGGCTGGTCGCCTCGGACGGAGGCATCTTCTCCTACGGCGACGCCGGCTTCCACGGCTCGGCCGGCGGCCTGGCGCTGAACCGCCCCATCGTGGGCATGGCCGCTTCTCGCCCGACGCTACAGAGTCGGCTTACCTCGCAGGCAGGCCTGTCCCCACCGCCCGGGTACACGAGCCGACAACTGGTCTTCGACGACCAGTTCTCCGGCAACACGCTCGACTCGAGCAGGTGGACAACCTTCATGGCCGGGCAGGGTGGGAGCTGCTGGAACTGCTCGGGTCTGCCGGCCGGCGACTCGGCAGCGGGCACCGGGACCCACGAGACCGACTTCTCGCCCACCCAGGACGTGGTCAACGGTCGCCTCGACCTCAACATGGTGCCGGACAACTCGGACGCGGGCTACCTGACCCGGTCGGGCGTGGTCACCAGCTACCAGAAGTGGTCGCTGACGAGCGGGTACATCCAGATCGAGGCGCAGCTCCCGGACAGCTCGGCCGGGGGGTGGCCGGCGATCTGGCTCCTCGACCCGAGCGGCGACGGCAGCAACCAGGAGATCGACCTACAGGAGGGCGGCTTCACGTCCGGAACGGGACTCCCCGCCGGCACGCCAGAAAACGACGTCTTCGTGTCGACGTACCATACGCCCTCGGGAGCGCAGTCGAGCTTCTCCTACGCCACTCCGACGCCCATGAACACCGGGCGGCACGTCTACGGTGTCGAGTACC
Organism: Acidimicrobiales bacterium; assembly: GCA_015478655.1. Classification (GTDB taxonomy): domain Bacteria; phylum Actinomycetota; class Acidimicrobiia; order Acidimicrobiales; family RAAP-2; genus Bog-756. Next base: position 805 of record JADMIJ010000090.1, read on the forward strand.
TACCGGGCCAGTCGATCACCACCTACTTCGACGGGAAGCTCGTGGGCGAATGGACGACCGACATCAGTACCCTGCCCTACGAGCTGGTCCTCTGGAACGCTCAGGCCAGCAATGCAGCGGGCGGCTACCACACGTCGGGATCGCCCAATACTTCGACCATGACGGTGGCAGAGGTTCAGGCGTATTCTGGCTAGCGCTTCCCCACCAGATATCCGGTGAGGGTGGCTAGAAGTCCGACGCAGATCATCGCGGCGCGGGCCACGCCCCAAGCATCGCCGCGGAGGCCGGAACGTAGACCGTCGAGTACGCCACGCGGCAGAGTCCAGAGTACATACCTCCGCTCGCTGGACAGCGCGTCATCGCGGCCGGCCCGCTGGGCTACCGCTGCCTTGGACAGGCCTTCGGCGTAGCAGCGCCTGAGGAAGTACGGGACCCTCGCACGTTCCACCGCCACATGGTGGTGGACAATGGCGGGAGGGACGTGGAGCAGCTTCGCTCCGGCAAGGACCCGCCGCAGACGTATGGCAAACTCGGTTTCCTCGCACCCGAGCGGAAATGAGCCGACGCGTCCCATGCCCGTATCGAAGGATCCGACCGCGTCGAAGACCGAACGCCGGAACGACATGGCCGCCCCGATGAGATTGCGCTGTGGCATCACGTGGTCCGGCAGACCCAGATAGCTGCAGCCGACGACCCAGTCGAACTCGAGTGGGAACCATCGGGGGCGGGCCCGATCCGGCCAGACTGGCAGGGCAACCCCACCTGCGCCCGCCACGTCAGATTGGTACCGCTTGAGCAGCTCCTCCAACCAGCCGGGGTCCGCCTCAGCGTCATCGTCGAGGAAGGCCACGACATCGCCGCGGGCCAGTCGGACCCCGGTGTTCCGCGCACCGGACAGCCCCTGCTCGTCGAGGCTGGCGACCAATTCGATGTCGCTCGGGAAGGAGGTCCGGGCCCGCTCCAGCAATTGGTGGTTGTGATCAATGACGACGAGGAGCTGATCGGGAAGGCGCCGCTGCACGCGCAAGGATGCGATTGCATTCAGAAGAGAGTCCCAGCGACGCTCGGTATAGGCGCAGATGACAACCGTCACGGTGCGCGGGGGTCCGGGAGGGAATCGACCCAGCGGGGGCTCGACGCCGTTGAGAGCCGGCGCGACAACATCCCCCGTGAGGCCCCGTATGACCTCGCCGACCTGCTCTATCTCGCCATCGGGATGCCCCACGCCGCCGTCCGCCACATGATGCGAATGAGTCACCTTCGCGACACCTCCCCGGGCGCTACGCAGCCACCAATACCCCTCATGACGCGGGTCAGAGCCAAGGCCAAGTGTCCCATCACCCCTCTTTCAGTTCAAAACGCTCCGCTCGAGAGCGCCCGTATACGCCCGTTCTCCCGGTCGCTCGATGCCCGGATCCCTTTCTACCCGATGAGGGCATGCGGATGTCGAACGATGGAAATCCTCCCGACGTCGCCCCGGCTGGCTCCGGTCGGTTGTGGCACTGATGTCACGCGGACGACTCGCCGCCGCCGGATTCGGTGAGTCGAGTTCCCCGAAACACCTTCATGACGGCAGGTAACAACACGAGAGCTTCGCATGTTGCGGCAATCGCCCAGCCGACGGAAAGCCCGATCATCCCCCAGAGTACTCCCCCAACCGCGGCGCCCACGGCCTCCGCCGAAGTCCCGAGCGCCATGATCCGCGACGCGTTTGCCAGCCTTCCCTGTGCTCGGCGGATCGCCACATAGTGGTCCTTGACCACATAGGACGGTCCGACCAAGATCAGGAGCCGCAGTGCGGTTGAACCGTTCTCGGAGTATGCAGGGCCGAATATACGAAGAGCAAGTGGCGCCGCGAGTTGGACCACCACCACGATCGCGCCGCACAGGGCCAGTCCGAGTGGAAGCGTCCTCCGAACGTGACGGTGGAGCAGTTCCTGGTCGCCGGCCTTCTCAGCGAACAGGGCGAGCGCCAGGAGATAAGGAATGATCAGCACAGACGCGGAGAGCAGGAATGCGGCCGTAAAGTAAGCGACTTGCTGCGGGGCTATGAGCAGCGCAGCGATCAGCGGAACGATGTACGAGATGGAGTTGATCGACAGATTGAGAATGTGGTGATGGAACGAGAGCAACCGGTAACGGCGCGTAAGTGCGATTCTATTTCTGAGGGTTCCTTCGCCGCCGTGCGTTGACCTGAGTCGAAGCATGGGGAAGCAGACCACTACCGAGGCAGCGAGCGCCGATGCCCAGGCCAGGAGGAGACCGGCGCTCGTCTTCACGCCGGCGAATACAAGAATGCCGACGCACACCGGCTTCAGCAATCCGCCGAGGGTCCCTCGGGTGAGCTGTGCTGACCCGAGGTGCAGCCCGATGGCGGCATTGTCGAATGTGATTGTGGCCACTGTTGCCACAGTGCCGACGACGAACAAACCCGCAGTAACCGGATCCTGCCCGATTTCTCGCAGGCTCTTGCCGAGGAAGGGGGACACCGCCATGGCAACGACCGAGAGGATCAAGACGACGAAGCAAGCGATGGCCAACCCAGTCGTGAACATTGCCCGGCGCGTCGAGTCCTCGAGCGAGCTCAGTTCCGCAAGCAGAAGGATTGGGATCCCCAGGACCCCGACGGCCGCGAGGAAGGCGGCCAAGGATGCTGCCGCCGCCGCAAGTCCGACGTCTCGGGAGGCAAACAATCGGGTCGCGAGAACCCAATAGGCCAGGCCCAGCACCGCAGTAGCCCCTTGTTTGGCGACCAGGAACGCGAATGTTGTGAAAAGCCGCGTCCGTTCCGACCCTGGCTCGGCCTCGCCACCTGCGAAGTCACTCATTTCCTAACTCTCACGGGTGCCCTGGTCGGCCGAAGCCTCTCCCGATGCAGAGTACGACGGTGATATTGAGCAAGTTGAGACGCACCACCGACTTGGGGGAGTCGGCGGTCTCCGTCAGCGGTGGCGGACTCGTGGCGTTGGTCCGGCTGCTACCGGCGATGAAGATCATCGCTCGCTTGCGGCTGAGGGAATCTCCGGAATCTGTTGTCCAGGGTTGTGGACCCACACGGGCGATGCGATGGATCTGGAATCTGGGGAAATAGCCCGTGCTTAGGATGGCAGTCACGAGATTCAAGGACCCTCGGTGCCACAACTGGCGTCTTCCAAGTTCGGCGAAGGGCAGGCATCCCCGGTCTCCACGGCCTGATACTAATGCTTGGACCATTTGAAACAGTAGACCGACAGAAGGGACAGAGACGGCGGGCGCTCCCAGGAAATATGCGGGGAGAGGCTCGTCGCACGCTTCCTGTGGGATCGCCGGCGGACCGCCGAGAACTGGAACGAGAAGGCGTTCCGTCTTGGACTCATTCGTGTTGCCGCGGGACTCAGACAGCGGTCCGAACGACCCGGCTGGGAGGCGGGCCATCGCCGGCGCCGCCGGCCGTTTTTCACTACCTACGGGGGCTCCTTTGCCGAGCCTGCGTTACGGGCGCCCCCGTGGCCGGACACCTCAAGATGTGATCCTTACTCCCCGTACTGTGTGGGGATGGGTGGACAGCATTCTCCGGCCATCCCCACACCGCAAAGGAGGTCCGCGTGAAGGAACCGGTGCCCAGATTGCTGGCCGTCTCCCATCTCGAGGGTTGGGAGGGGCAATGGGACGGATTGGTCGACCAGGCTCCTCTCCCCTCACCCTTCTTGCGGTCATGGTGGCTCACCAGTACAGCCGGCCCCCAACGGCGCTTCTTACTGGCAGTGGACGGTGAACAACTCATGGGCGGCCTCGCCTTGGACGAACGAGGATGGCCGGGCCTCCAAATCCTCCACATGATGGGGAGCGGACACCTGTGCCCTGACCACATGGATCTGATTACTGCCCCCGGCCAGAAGGACCTCACAATCAGCCTGCTCAGGACCTGGTTCCAACGACCAGGAGGGCGTCTCCTCGACCTGATGGGAGTGCCCGGCAACTCGCGAGTGGTCGAAGCCCTGCCGATCCCTGTCAGCCGCGTACGCTTTGCGGTCGCGCCGTGGACCCCGCTGCCCGATGACGCAAAGGTCTATTTCGCAGGCCTCCCGTCTCAGCTCCGCCGAAACATCCGGCGAGCTTCTACCCGGCTCACTGCTGAGGGCGCAAACCATAGGTCGCGTCGGGGACCGTCAGCCGTGGAAGCTCTCAAGACCCTGCGAACCATGCACGAAGCTCAGTGGGGGGATCGCTCTCGCTTTCTGTCGGAATTCGACCGGTTTGCTGCAGCCTGCCGCTTGGGAGCCGGGGCCGACGAGGTCGTTGTCCATGAGCTGGCCAATGACGAGACGGTCATCGCTACGGTCGTCAGCTTCGAGGTGGCCGGTCGCGTGAGCCTCTATCAGAGCGCCCGACTGACGGAGTCCCGCTGGCGCAACGCCATGTCCGTCCTACTCAATGCCGTCATTTCCGACGCTTGTGACCGCGGCTTCAGCGAGGTCGACTTCCTACGAGGGGAGGAACCGTACAAGGATGGGTTTGCGCCCAGGAGGAGAGAGCTGTTCAGGCTCCTCGCCGCCAGAGGTGCAGCCGGACGAACGGCGCGGCGGACGAAGTCCGCAGCTTCCACAACCAGGCGCATGGCCGAGGACTCTGTCCGAGCCGGCCTGACGGCTTTTGGTCGCGGGAGACCGGAACGCTAGGTTGCGTTCGTCCTCTCGGTTCCGCCGTCGACTCCGCGGCGCGCTCTGGCCTGGGCGATCCCCGAGCGAAGTTGACCACCGATTCTCAAGGCTCCGATGGCGATAGTCTTGGCAGTGTCGGCGACCACCGACCTCCCGGGCGGTCGAGGATCCAGATGCAATCGGCGCAGACGGGAATTGAGGTCTTCGATTCTGCTGTCTCGCAGGGAGGCGTCGGTGAAATACGTCAACGTGATCGAGATCGAGACGTCCGGATCGTTGTGCACCCAATGTGGCACGAGGGCCGGTATGTACACCCCTGTTCCAGGTTCGAGGTCAAAGCTCACCAGCTCAGGAGGCATGGACTCGATACGTCCGTGGGATCCATCGAAATACCGGTCGACCTCGTGTCGATGGGCCGCCTCGCTCTCGAAGCGGCCGATAGTCACCCGCTTGGACCCACTGACCTGCATGAGCAGGCTGTGTTCGATATCGAAGTGAACCGGAGTGACGGAGCTCGGGGACGAGGTCAGGATGAATGCGGCCCGCTCGCGCATCTCCCCTTCCCGCTTGCGCATCCCGAGCTGCACCTGGTCGAGCGCCGTGTCCATCATCTCGGCGTATGCCGGGTCGTCCTCGACATTGAGCACTGTGAGCCATGAGTTGTTGGTGCTCAGATTGCGAATGACGTCGCCAGGCCGCTCCAATACTCCCTTCGGGGGTCCACCCCGTGGAACGAGCAGAGCCTGGGCGGCAGTGTCGCAAACGACCGATTCGGGCAGGCGCTCGGCCAAGGCGGCAATCGACTCGAGTTCCATGCGGGGGTCCAGGCACAGGCCATGGGTAAATCCCGCCGGCCGCCTTGGGAACTCGCTGCCGGAGGAGATCTCTTCGAGAGTGGGGAGTAGCTGCCGGGCTGGATGTGTCACCTACACTCACCTCCGAGGTCCACTCCAGATAGTCCATTCAAAACAGAAAGCAGAGTGTGTCAATAGCGGACATTACCGCGACACGTTGGGCGACGCCGAGGCCGGCATTCCCGCTGATCCGGAGGCGTAGGGGACTCCGTGGCCTGGGCAGTCTGGAGTGCCCTCGCCGCCGGTCTGGGCCGGCCCGGCCGGGCCAGCCAGCTCGCTCGATCCCGGTCCCCGGGAACCGTGACGGAGGGAGCGCTCACGATCTGGCCTCGAAGGCATGGTCGTAGACCCTCAAGACATCATTTGCGCAGTCGTCCCAGGTGCGGAACTCGCAGGCCGAAGCCTCGGGCCCCTGGGCCACCCTGGCGAGGACGGCCGCCAACGCAGCCGGGTGGGCGTCGAGGGGCACTGTCGTGACGATCCCCGCCTGGGCCAACTCCGTCAGTCCCGACGTCGCAGCCACGACGACCTTCCGACCGAGGGCGAGGGCTTCCATCAGGGCGACAGGGTGTGCCTCATACTCGCTGAGCAACGCGACCACATCGCTTGAGCGGATGAGAGTACCCAGTCCCGTACGATCCGCTGAGTCGAAGGCCGTAAATGTCACGGCGTGCTCGACGCCGAGCCGAACGGCCAGACGGCGAAGCTCACGCTCATAGGCCCCTCGGCCAACCACGGCCAGGTGTGCGCCCGGTGTCATCGTGAGGAGGGCTGGCATCGCCGCGATGAGGCGGTGGTGCCCCTTGTAACGCTCCAGACGTCCGACCGAGCAGATGAGTGGCGAACCCGACACCTCGGGCTCCCTGTCATCGAATGGGAGGGGCTCGGCACCATTCCGGATCAGCTGAATTGTCTCCGGGTCCACCCCAAGCCGGCGGGCAAACAGCTCAACTTCGTGCGCGCACACCGCGATGAGAGCGTGCGATCGGCGGAGAAGAGGTCGCAGCGCCCACCACTGAGCCCCGCGCAACGCTGTACGCAGCCGACTGGAATGGCCTCCTGTGTGGAACGTGACAACGGTCGGGATTCCGGCCCGCTGAGCGGCCGCGAGCGCCATGGGGGGTACGAGAGTGTGCACACCCTGCACATGTACGAGGTCGTAGCCCCCCTGCGTCACCTCACGGGCGAGCCCCGGAGATACGTACAGGTCACTCGAACGTGGTATGGCGGGGAACCGGCGGACGGCGAGCTCGCCACGTTGCTCGACCGGGGGGAGTCGTCCACTCACGTCAGTAGTGAGCACCGTGACGTCAACCCCCCGGCCGGCAATCCTTTGAGCCACCTCGCTCACGTGCACCTCGGTGCCACCGAGTTGCGGCGGAAAGCGGGCCGCCACCATGGCGATCCGCATCGAGCCGGCAGGCCGACTGCTCGCTGGCGATGACTCCGGGTAGCCGGTGATCATGGCTAGGCGAGTCTCCAGCGTTGCAGCTGCGCTCGAAAGCGCGTTCGTCCCCAGTTCATCACGAGGCGTCGCGGGAGCCGATATGGGTCGGTTGCCGGATCGGCGCTGCCCGGAAGAGTTGTACACGCCGACTCGAATCCAGCCAACCGTACGGCGTCGAGGGTCTCGTCGTCGAAATCCTCGCGGCGACCGAATGGATATGCGAAATGGCACACCCTTCGGTCGAGGAGCCCTTCGAGCTCCTTTTTGGAAGCAGTGATGGTCTGCAACTGCTCCTCGCCAGAACGATCCCGTAGTCGGACGTGATCGACCGTGTGCGCGCCGATCGTGACCAGTTCGGCGCCGGCAAGCCGGAGGAGCTCGTCGCGGGTGAGAGGGAGAGCGTCAGGAGGAGCGGTCGAATTCACCGACCACCGCTCTGAGGCGTCGTCAAGGGCGCACCCGATCTCACCGACGGCGAGAGGCAGCAGGTGGCTGCGGACGACGCCGAAGTCCGCCCGAAGATCCCTCGCCCCAATCGGGATCGTCCGTGTTCTGCCACCGGTCTCCACGAAGAACTCACCTGGTCCCTTCGGACGGGCCCTGAGCAGTGCACCGAGACGATCCCACCAGAATCCGTTTGTATCGCCAAGCATGCCGCTTGTTACAAAGATGGTGATCGGTATGCCCTTTTCTTCGGCGATCGGCAGCGCAACACTCAAATTATCGCTGTATCCGTCATCGAAGGTCACCACCACTCTCGGCCGGCGCGAAGGCCTCGACAGGTCAGAAAGCGTCGAGGGTTCTCGCCACCGCGCGATCTCCTCAAGATGTGCGGCAAAGTTCTTGGGGTGCACACAGAGATGGAATGGGTCCTCCACATCACCCGCGATTCGGTGATAACAGAGGATCAGCGTCACGTCCCGCTGGGTTGCGATGCGCACCAAAGAATTGCGATGAGCTAGCTGCATCGCAACTCCTGACCAGCGTCGGGCCGGCCGGCGAATGGCGACCTAGGCAGAGGTGTCGATCTGAGCCGCGTCCCGCAGCGACTCCGGTCCCCTCGGAACGTCAGGGCGCATTCCTCAACCTCAGTGTGCGTCGCCGCCTCCACAAGGTCATGATCGCGCCTCGAAGGCTCTGGTGCCACACGGGCGGCACTATCGCTCCGTAGAGCTCCGTCCTCGAGGTGATCCGACTGGACCCGCAGCCAATTCCGGACAGCCTTCGAAGGATTCCCACATTTTGGCGCAGAGTTGCTCGATCTTCGGGCTGAGCTCTCCGATCGAGTCCGCTCCTCGGCGCGATCTCACTCTGGGAACGGTCGAATGCACCGGGAGCGAGACCCCGATATGACTCGACAAGGACCGGACCACATCCTCTGGATGACTGCACACTTGTTCGTAGCGAAGAACTTGAATGCGCTCGTCCTCGGAAAGGCGTTGATCAAAGTAAAGCTGGTTGCGAGTCCACCAGAAGAGGGCGGCCGCATCGAGTGGCTCAAGTCCATCCCGAAGGAGCCCTACCACCCGTTCCCGGGTCTCCTCTGTGGCACCTCTGCAGCGCCAGTTCAGAGCGTCGCCGGTGAGGAATGGTTCGAGATCGCGGTGGGCGTTTCCCAGACCGAAACGCCGGAGGTTGGACTGCGACACGTCAAGGTAGTGGCGCAACATCCAGATCGCGCTGGAACGTCCAGCCGTGTCAAGGAGCTCGGCGACCCGGTAGCTCTCGACGAGGGGCTTGACCGCGACCACCTCAAAAGGCAGAGCCCGAATACGCCGGAACACGATGCTGCCCTCTTGCCAGGTGGTCTCATCAGGGTCGTCACCGACAAGACGGCGATCATGTTCCTCCATGATCAGGACCCGCCACGACCTGTCGAGAAGAGTCTGCTGCACCATTGTGGTGCCCGATCGCTGGCACCCGAAGATGAAGACGACCGAGCGCCGGTCACGAGGCGTACGCACGACAGAGCGCACCAGGAACTTGGTCTTCGACCGTATCCTCCGATTGATCAGCCGCTCATCGTCTCGCCTGTCCGAACCCGCCAGCCAAGCTACGGGCGGTTCTTCGGTCGACAGTTCGGGCTGGCCTCCCCAAGACGTCCTGATGACCCTCTTGGCCGAGGCCTGAAAGCGCCGGATAAGCCCCATAACCTCCTCGACATTAGATGATCGAGCTGACAGAGAACCTATGAATCGGTCGCTCGCCTTCATCGCATCGTGAACTCGGTCGATTGACGGGCCTAGATACGCAATTTGGCTACTTGATCGGTCGAGCCCACGTAGCTTCCCCCTGGCCCACCAACGCCCTGCACCTCATCGACGTCATAGGCGAGCCTTCTGCCAGACGGTTCCTGTTCCATGTCTTCCTGTCTGACCACACAGAGCGGCGCCGTGTGAAGGCTGCGCCGGCCGATTTCACCACCTGCGGCGATGGTCATATACGGCCTCTGAAGTGGTGCTCTATTCAACCATTCAAAACCGTCTGGCGCAGTGACCCGCAAGTCGTTCGCGCACGAACCGACTCATGGGGGTGAGGGGCATGGGGTGGGAGTTCATGGGGTCATCGGGTGCTTCGGATGGCTGCGTCGAGGCATCAGCGGCCACATAGTGAGCGATGGTTCCAGGAGCGGCACCATGCTTCTCGAAGAGCTCCAAGAGGTGCCTCTGATCCGCCATGGGAAGAAACGGCTTCACTCGATAGGTAGCTAGGAATAGCACTGTATCCACCTCCGGTGCAGCTTCACCGGCCCCCGGGGCATTCCCGCTGTGTGTCGCCGCCTGGTCATTGCGTCGTACGCCGAACGATCGCCGATTGCAACCGCTCAGGTCCCGTGCTGCCCCAGTGCCAGGTGGACGCTTGGAGGGGTGGGTGTTGAACGGCCTGGGGTGCTTGCAGAACCAGACCCGAGGGTGCCCGAGAAGGGATCCGGGAGCGCCTCCTGGCAGCGACGCTCGACGATAATCTGGTTCATGGCCTATGACGAGGAACTGGCCGATCGCGTCCGCGAGCTGATAGGCGCCCGGATGGGCGTGACCGAGAAGAAGATGTTCGGTGGCTTGGCCTTTTTGATCGGTGGCAACATGTCGGTCAGCGTCAGTGGGAAGGGCGGCCTGATGCTTCGGTGCGACCCCGAGGAGACCGACGCCTTGTTGCGCAAGCCACATGCCGGCCCCTTCGAGATGCGTGGGCGTGTCATGGACGGATGGTTGCGGGTCGACGCCGATGGCGTTCGAACCCGACCACAGCTCGAGCGATGGGTGGCTCGCGGCGTGGAGTACGCGGGGTCCTTGCCGACGAAGAAGCCACCAAAGAAGTCACCGAGAAAGTAGGGAGCGAATGGGGGCGCTCGTCCAAGCCCACCAGTGGAGTATTCACCGTGTCGACCTCTTTGTCATAGGTGCGAGGCCGGCGGTCTTCGGCCGACCTACGACGCAGCCACAGCTCTCGGCACAGCCGCACTGGCGACCAGAGTGATCAGCTGCCGGGCCGCGTCCTGGCCGACGAAGGGCACCAACCACCGGAACAACTCGCCCGGAAGCTCGCTCGTGGGATGGAGCACCTCGGTGCGATCGAGCTCGCCGGTCTCCGAATCTACGATGCCGATCCACCACAGCGGGACGATGAAATCGGGTGCCCCGTACCAACGCAGGTCATAGAGGCACGAGGGATCGCTCCAGGTGACTCGAATTGCGGCCGACTCCGCTGGTTCCACCGACATGGCGAGTGAAGCTTACGTGACACCGCGGTGTCCCCCAAGGGGCAATCCAACGGTTTGCACTCTCCGTGGTGAAGCACACTCACCGAGAGCAGTGGGTCAGGTGGTCGGGGCCAGGATTCGCCTCGGTAGTCCGAGGATTTCAAAAAAGCAACGAGAGCCTAGTGTCCTGAGTCGGAGATTCTTACAGAAATAGGAATTTCTGTCTGTTTGTG
>JADMIJ010000229.1 GCA_015478655.1 Acidimicrobiales bacterium
CCGGACTGGTGAGGCCGCGTATTCAACTGTCGCCAGTTCTGGTGTGATCTCCAGGGGCGTAGCGACTCCAGGTGACCCCGGCCTGGGTGGCGATCTTGGCTGTGGTCACGGGGTGGTAGCCGAGCGCGTCGGCGACGACGGGTGCGGGCATCTCCAGTACGTGTTGGCGGATGGCGCCGGTTCGGGCGGTGCTGGTCGGGACGCCGAGCTTGTTGATTAGGTCTGCGAGGCTTCGGGGGTGCATCGGTTGCTCGGCGCGGCGACCGGGGAACAGCCAGCGGGAGTTCGGGTTGGTGGCGGTGTTCATGTTGTCCCGCTTGTCGATCCAGGTCAGGAGCAGCCGCGCGAAGGGTGTTGGTATCGGGGAGGGCGGCTGCCCGAGGCGGAGCAGGACCTGGTCCCCGTCGTGCAGCACGTCGTCGATGGTGAGCCGGACGATCCGGCTCAGCGGTTGGGCGTATAGCAGCACGATTACCGCGGCGACGCGGGGCCGCAGTGGAAGGTCATCGTTGTTGAGTAGCTGACCGAGCAGGGCCATGCGCTCGTGGTGGGCCATCGGTGGGTTGCGGACGACGACCGGTGTGGGCACCCGCAATCGTGGGATGAGCTTGCTGGCCATGCTCCAGAGCAGGAACCCACGCAGGCGGTGGCGCTCGTGCTCGCGGTGCTCGGCGTACCAGGTGTCGATGTCGGCCTGGTCGCAGCTGCGCAGGCTGTGGTGGCGCGCAGCGAGCCAGCCCAGGAACGCGGTGGCCTGTTTGATCTGGTCCCCGGCGAAGTATCGGCTGGCAGCGGTGATCGGTTTGGTCGCCGCGCGTGCCCGCAGTCGGGGTAGGACCTCCCAGGTCGCGAACCGCTGGACGAGCTGGCGATGGTCTTGGTCAGCGACTGTGTCGAGGTGAGCGATAAGCCAGCGCTCGAACGAGCAGATCTGCTTGTCCACGCGGGGCAGCACACCGCAGGCCATCAGCAGCTCGCGCAGGTGCGCGGCCGCCCGCCAGGGCTGCAGGGTATGAAACGCCTGGTGGGTCAGCTCAATCTCTCCTCGACCGAGCTGACGCAGCAGCGTCTCGGGAGATCCGGTCTGGCCTTTGCGGGTGTAGAGCCAACCCAGGATCGACAGCGGCTTGCGGGCATCGAGCAGCGCTTTGGCCAACGGCGCGAGCTCCGGGCGGATCTCGCCGGACTCGTCAGCGAGAAGCTCCCGCAGCCGGTCGCTCAGGGTGCAACGGGTGCACAACCTGGCGCCGTGCAGCTTGCCTTCGGTTTCGCAGCGGCTGCACCGAAACGACGTCCGAAATCCGGCGCAGTCCGGGCAGATCGGGGTCCGATCCTGTTCACCGCCCAGGCCTGGAAGTACCCGGTCTTGATCGCAGCCGGGACAGCGCCCACGGATCCGCAGCGCCCGGTCGTGACAGGTGCGACAGACGTGTCCGTCAGGCCAGGTTCCAGCCTTGAACTTGCGTTGCCCGCAGCGGCAGCACCCGGTGATGTGCCAGCGTTCGTACTGTTCCTCGCTGACCTCGCTCCGCCTCATTCGTCGGGCAGGATCCGGGCGGGCCGGGGCCGGAGTTTGGCCACGTTCGCCGGCGCGGGTCGGTCGTCGGTGGCGGTCTTGCGCACCCCGACGTTCTCGGCGATCGTCGTGATCAGTTCGGCTGGGGTGCACTCGAGAATGTCGCAGAACGCGGCCAGGACCTGCAGAGATAACCGTTCAGGACTACCGGAGACCAAGCGGTGCACCTGGGAGGCCGACAGCTCGATCCCGCGTTCGTGAAGTAGCGGGACTAGT
>JADMIJ010000091.1 GCA_015478655.1 Acidimicrobiales bacterium
GCGGCCTCAGGCTATGACTCCAATCCGCGCGGTATTACACGAAGGTCTTTAAGTATCCAGCGCCCCAGATGCCGGTGCACGCCATGGCCATTCCCGGCTGGCGAATCTGGCTCCAAAGAGCAGGATGCGGCTCTCTTGTCGTGGCTCCAAGAACTACTCTGATGATCTGGCCCGGAGCCGTTCGCGCCCGGGACCGAGCCGGAGATGGCAATGCCAGATCGAAGACCAATCTGACGGTTGGTCGACCAGCGTCCGATGGTAGACAGCGGCAGAGAGCCCTTGCGTTCCTCGTCCGACAGGGCGCTGCCGTCGTTCCGCATTTGAACGGATTCTTGCTCGACCACCTGGAGAGGACAGAGGGTCTGCTTCGTGACTGGGGGAGTTCGGAGACAGTGGCTATGGCTGGTCTCTCCCACGCGGCCTACGGCACTGACGGATTCGTCACCTCCCTTGTTTCTCTCGACCGGAGGGGGGAGGTCGGCGAGGTGGTCGGTCCTGAGGTCGAAGCGCTCGTCTACCTCTACGCGTCGTGTGATCGCGACTTTGTGTACCCCAATCTGCGTGAAGGAGTCGCGCCAGCATTTCGGGACCGATTCAACGGTCACGTCTTTGAGCCAGCCGAGGACCACCTACGAGCGTTCATCGATATCACCCTGGCCAATGAGGCGGACGTGGGGGTGGTTGGACCTGGGGTCCTCGAACCCCCTGGCTGGCTCCTCTCCTTGTTCGAGCAGATCGGGACCAGAGCGAGCCGTTCGGTTCAAGACGGATTCGAGCGTCTGATCTGCCGACGTTGACGAGACCGAACCGTCGGGTGGCCTCGGACCGCCCGCCGCACAACCCATCCAACGAGGCACGACGGACGACTGCAACCGGACGCACCTCCGTGGGCGCCGATCAGAGGCGCTCTTCGGTTGCCACGTCGGGAAGCCCGTCGAAGTATCGATCGAGCACCTGAGCAAACACAGTTTCGTGGGGAGCGGCTCGCATGAACAACGTCATCGAGGAGCGCAGCTTTTTGGCGTCAACACTGCCGAATATCCGCTCCGCGCTCGAGCCGCCACCTTCGGCCAGAATGCTCGCGCATTCGAGCAGGCGAGGACCGAGGACGGGGTGCTGCACATACGCCTCCGCCTCATCCACGGACGAGACCGCGAACGTCCGTGAGAACTCGCTCTGGCCCAGCCCGATGATTTGCGGGAACACGAACCACATCCAATGGCTGGTTTTGCGCCCCCCACGCAATTCCCCCACTGCATGCTGGTAGGTACCGTGGGCGTCCTGGGCTTTGACAAAGCGCTCTAGGTCGTAGGGGTCGTCCATCGTTGGTTCCGATTGATCGCTGTTCAATGCGACGTCCAGCCTAAGACCAGGGGAAGTCGACGGGCACTGGCCCCCGGCAACGGCGTGGGATGGAGGTTTGCCATCGACGCCGTCGCTGGCGACGATGAGACCGACAGCCAGCGAATTGCCAGCGCAGCGCTACGGCCCTCGCTGAGCGATGGAGAGGCACCAACTGGCGCTAAGACACGAGAAGTTCTGCAATCAGATCCTCGACTCTGGATTCGATCTCATCTCGGATCGGGCGGACTTCCTCGAGCGACCTCCCGGCAGGGTCGGTCAGATCCCAATCGACGTACCGCTTGCCCAGGTAGACGGGGCACTCGTCGCCGCACCCCATGGTGACAATGACGTCGGCGGTCCGCCCCATCTCGTCGGTAAGCCTCTTCGGGGCTTCGCTCGAGATATCCAGTCCCTTCTCAGACATGGCATTCACGACGGCCGGGTGGAGCTGCTCGCCCGGGTCGGAACCGGCCGAATGGACAACGACCCGTTCCCCGCCAAGTTGGCGGGCGAACGCCGCCGCCATCTGGGATCGACCGGCGTTGTGAACGCACAGAAACAGGATGGACGGCCTGTGGTCAGTCACGTTGTTCCTTGCTGGAAGGCCTTTGGGCTTTCGGGGTCGGTTGCCAGCTCATGGTGGGGCAGGACAACGGTCGCCGCTTGTGACTTCGTCACTCCGGGATAGAGGGCCTTGACCAGGACGTAGGCCAGCACACCGCCGAGGCCCTCGGCCACGACAAAGGTCGGAACCGATGCCGGAGCGATGCCGGCAAACGAGTCGGAGAACATCCGGCCCACCGCAATGGCCGGGTTGGCGAAACTGGTCGAGCTGGTGAAGTAGTAGGCCGCCCCGATGTAGGCACCGACCGCAGCGGGAGCAATATGGCTCCTCCCGGTGCGCGCCAGCGCGAAGATCACCAGGATCAGACCGGTGGTCGCCACGACCTCGGAGAGGAAGTGGGCCGGAGAGGCCCGAAGGTGCGTTGAGATGCTGATGGCGGGTTTCGCGTACATGAGGTTGGCGAGGACCGCTCCACTGACACACCCTGCCACTTGAACGGGGAGGTAGGCCGATGCATGTCGCCAGGAGATACCGCCGAATCCTGCGTCTACGAAGGACACGACCGGGTTGAAATGAGCGCCCGAAACGGGACCGAACATCAAAATGATGGCGTACAGGCCGGCCGCCGTTGCCGCAGCGTTCTCGAAGAGCTGAAGGCCGACATTGCCCGGAGAGAGCGTTTGGGCCGCGATCCCCGAGCCGATGACAACGGCCGCCAGCAACAGACTCCCGAGGTACTCGGCGAGCAACCTCCGCCACAGCGCGATACCACCGGACCGGGCCACCTGACGCCCTGACTCGCTCAGCCGCTCAGCAGCAGCCGCTGGGCGGGGCAGATGCCGCCATCGGTTCGACCAACGCCGACGTGCAACAACGCTGGTCGCCTCCGAGGTATTCGGAATCCTCGGCATCGGCCAGCACGGTATAGATCTCCCAACGCGCTCCATCGGGACCGTCGACCCAGACCTTGTCCTGGACGGCATAGCAACAGGTCGTCCCCTCCTCGACTTCAGTCTGCAGACCTGCGCCAATGAACGTGGAGGTTGCGGCTGCGACATCCTCGGTCGAGGCGACCTCGACACCCAGGTGATTGACGGAGCCGGGCTCACCCACGCCCTCGATGAGCACGAGCTTCAGGGGCGGTTCGTCAACGGCAAAATTGGCGTATCCGGGGCGAACTTTGGCCGGGCTCGCCTGGAAGAGTCGGGAGTAGAAGGTGATGGCCTCGTCGAGGTCGGACACGTTGAGGGCCAGTTGAACTCGGGACATGAGCTCGCTCCTTTACATTGACGCTGATCGATGTCAATATAGTGGCTATTAGATTGATGTTTGTCAATAGGAGGATCGGATGACTGCGTCTCGGTCTGCTACTTGGCCCGACCCAACCATCTGCTGCAGCCCCTTGGCCAGCGAAGCACTCTCTGAAACGCAAGCAGAGCGGTTCGCGAGCGTCTTCGCCGCCCTGGGTGACCCGGTCAGGCTCCGCCTGCTCTCCCTGGTGGCCTCGGCGGATGAGGTCTGCAGCTGCAATCTCGAGGGACCGCTGGCCCGGAGCCAGCCCACCGTGTCCCATCACACCAAGATCTTGGCCGAAGCAGGGTTGATCACCGGAGAGAAGCGTGGCCGATGGATGTGGTGGACGGTCGTGCCCGAGCAGTTGGCGACGATCAGGCAGTTACTCGGGGGATCGTGACTTCGTCCGAAGCCCTGGGAGCACCACGACTGGCCGTCCAATCGGTGAAGGCGTGGAGAGCGGCCGACGTGTCGGATCCGCGCCCGTGGACCTTCCATCTCACCGCCAACCAACGGAACGACATCGTCACCGCCGCGGCAAGGGCCTTCGATGGCGGGATGACCGTAGCGACGGTCCAACGAGGCAACTTTGATCTCCCGACCCTACGATCAGTGGTGGAATCCTGGATTGAAGCTCTCGGGCATGGCCGCGGGTTCGTCCTCATCAAGGGCTTTCCGATTGATCTCTTGACGCCAGAACAGACCGAGCTTGCATACGTCGGGCTTGGTCTCCAACTCGGAGAGCCGGTGGGTCAGGACGCCGACGGCAGCCTGCTCGGCCATGTCCGAGACGAGGGCGTCACCCGCTCCGACCCGACGGTGCGGCTCTACAAGACCAACGCCCGGCAAGACTTCCATACCGACGGTTCGGACATCGTCGGGTTGTTGTGCCTCGAGCAGTCCAGGATCGGCGGTGAGAGTCGGATCGCAAGCTCGCTTGCTGTGTACAACGAGCTACTGGCCACTCGCCCGGAACTGCTGGAGGCTCTCTACGAGCCGATGTACTGGGACCGCAATGGCGAGGAGTCGCCCGGTGAGGACCCGTACTTCGCCTTACCCGTGATTCACGACGCCAACGGCATCCCGCGGATGTTCTACATCGGCTGGTACATCCACGACGCGCAACGTCACGCCGAGGTTCCCCGATTGACAGCGCAACAACTCGAGGCACTCGACGCCATCGAGAGTCTGGCCAACGACCCCGGGTTCCATGTCGAGATGGCCTTCGAACCGGGTGACATCCAACTTCTGTCCAATGCGTGGATCCTGCACGCACGAGAGGCGTACGAAGATGACGCCCAGTTTGACAGAACCCGGCACCTTCTCAGGCTCTGGCTCATGGCCCGCGACTTTGCAGGTGTGGATGATCTCCTCAGAGGCGGGATACCGGGCAATAGGACGAGCCGACTCGCTGCTGTGGCTCCTGGCCCCGACGGTCTGATCCGGATGGAGACCGTCTGGGTAGGCCCTCGATGATCCGAATCACCTCATCTCGTTGGTAACCCTGAAGCCGGCAGAACTCGACCAACTCCCTTACCTTGGCGACGACGGCACCTTGCTGAGGCGTCCCTGCGACCGTGATGCCCCGACCACGTTGGAAATCGAGAAGCCCTTCGTTCCGCAGGTTGTGCAGGGCCCGAAGCCCCGTGTTCTTGTTGAACCCGAGCACTGCAGCCATGTCCTTGGCAAGTGGCAGCCGTTCGCCCGGTCTCACACCGGGCAACACCAACGACACTGAGACCGTGCTTCTTCCCGCAGCATCGTCCGATGGAGCCGGCGGACGCTATGTGCTCGGTCCAGCTGGAAACACCGGTGCGGCGGTCAGCTCGGCATCCGCTCACCTGATCTCTGGTCAGTGGATAAGTTGACGTTGCTCTCACTGGCGCTGGATCGCCACAGTGGGATGAGCTCGCCCAGACGCAGTTTCACGCCATCTTGGGTGTGGTGGTGGATGGCAAAGTGGTCTCCGCCCCAATCACCCAGCCAACCCAGTCCGCGTTTACCTCCTTCAACGGCCAGCTTCAGATTTCAGGATCGTTTTCCTGGCATCAGGCCAAGGCGCTGGCCCAACAGCTCAATCAGAGCCACCACTAAGCAAGCGCTGGTCAGTTGACGCTGGCGCGATCACGGGGCTTCGTGCCGTCTCTGGCCGATCCTCTGAGCGAATACAGCGCAAGGTAACGTTCACAGTGTGACGAAGGACAAGCCCTGGAGAGGCGCGGCGACCCAGGCCTTCGATGCGTTTGACCGAGTTGAATCCATCGCCGCGGCGGCACTATCCCCCTCGTTGATGGCTCCGGTTCGCCGTGCCGTTTCGCGACTGTTGCGAAACGAGCCCGAACTCAGTCGCTCACCCGAGCCGGACCATGGATCTGTCGATGAGAGAGCGCCTGTGTGTGAGCGTTTTGCTGAGCAGTTCGTCGTCGATGTCGCCGGCATCACAGACGACGACCGTTCCGCGCTCTGGGCGGCGATGGGATCGGAGTCTCTGGTGTTTGTCCAGGCACTGTTCGTCGTCGATGTCTTTCAGAGGGCGCGGATCGCGCTCGAACGACTGCACGCTACGCAGTACGGGCCAATGCTTCTCCCGCCCGAGCAGGGTGATCTGTGGGCCGCCCTCGAAGTCTTCATGCGAGTGGTGGCACGATCTGAGGCACTCGATCCGCTCACCACCGAGCTGGTGAGACTGCGGGGAGCCACGGTGCACAATTGCCGCCTGTGCCGGTCGCGCCTGAGCGTCCGCGCCTACGACGCAGCTGGCGATCGATCCACCTTCGACGCTGTCGACGACTACGAGCACAGCACGCTCTCCGTCCGTCAAAAGACCGCTCTTCGTCTTACTGACGCTGTGATCACCCAACCGGCGCTCATCGACGAGACTCTCATCGGTCAAGCGCGTGCAGAGTTCACCACCGCCGAATCCAGCGAGATCATCCTCAATGTCGTGCGCAATGCGACCAACAAGATCGCCGTGGCTTTCTCGGCCGATGCGCCCGTGGTGACCAACGGGACGGAGTTCTTCGACACAGATGAGGCAGGGGACGTAGTTGCTGATGTCGATGCCGACATTGTGCGCCACTCCACGGCGCACTGACGGTCACGACGATCCTGCGCCTCCGACGGTTGTCATGGCTCAAAGATGAAGAGCGGGCTACGCAACGTACACAGCCGTGCATGCGGCTCAAGAACGGCGACGCTCCTGGGTCGGCATGCGTTGTTGGGTCGGCAACGGATAGGGCGGCTGGTCGGTCCCGACGCCGACGAGATCGGGCCCGGTGCATCCCTTGGCTGTGGCATAGGTCGTGTCGTTGCGAGTAGGGGGGAGTGCGGGCAGTGACACGTCCTTGTGACCTGTCTGAAGGGTGGCCGTCAGATCCCCCACCGCCGTCCGGCGCCAGGGGGAGATGTTGGGTGCGGTGACGTTGAAGCGCTCCTCGATGAACCGCAATTGTGACGTGTGGTCGAACGTCTGTGAGCAGATGTGGCCGCCGCGGCTGAACGGGGACAGGACCAGCATCGGCACCCGGTATCCGAGGCCGATCGGGCCGGCGATGCCGTTGGCGTCGGCGGGGAGAGGCCGGACCGAGAGGGATTCACCCACTGTCCCCGCCGGAGGCACGGGCGGGGCGACGTGGTCGAAGAACCCGTCATTCTCGTCGTACATGTGGAACAGGACCGTCCTGGACCACACGTCCGGATTCGACACCAGAGTCTTGAGGACCTGATCGGTGAACCATTCACCAAGGTAGGACGGGGCTGGCGGGTGCTCGTCGTACCCCGCGGGAGTGCTGATCCAGCTCACCTTGGGT
This sequence comes from Acidimicrobiales bacterium, assembly GCA_015478655.1. GTDB lineage: Bacteria > Actinomycetota > Acidimicrobiia > Acidimicrobiales > RAAP-2 > Bog-756. The sequence goes on from JADMIJ010000091.1 coordinate 7,012, forward strand.
AATGAGCCGTTGCGAACGTCAGTGGCAAAGTCATCCGGAAAGGTGGGCAGGAAGGCTTTCTGGTACAGGGCCGAGGTCGGGCTTTCGTAGCGGGCGAAGTAGGGAAGCACGCTGTCGGTGGTGAGTCCGAGCGTCCGCATGCTCTCGATGCTGTAGAGCGGCCCCGGCGGGTTGTAGTACTTCCAGCTCACTCCGGCGTCCTCGAGGACTTCAGGCATGGTGTCCCAGTGGGCGCTGAACAGGGCTGACGGAGACTGGTTGGTCGTGACTACCGGTCCTCCGGAAGCGCCGGCAGGGTCGATGGTGCCCGACATCTGCATCAGCCGGTTGGGATGGGTCGGGCCCATGACGGAGCAGTGGTAGCCGTCGCACAGGGTGAAGGCGTCTGCCAGGGCGAAGTAGTAGGGAAGATCGGCTCTGGTGTAATAGCCCATGGTGAGGGTGCCCTGCGAGGGGCCTTCGTTCTGCGGCTCGGTGTGGACCCGAACGAACGAGTCCATCCTCCCGCCGTTGCGACACTCGTGTTGTGGACCCCAATCATGGGAGAGATCGAACGTGCAGTCGGCAATGTTGGTGCCCACCGTGTCCAGGTGGAACGGCAGCAGACGCCCGACGGGCGCAGCGGCTGCATTGGAGGGGTAGGGCTGCGAGAATGCCCCGAGGTCACCAGCCGGATGGTCGTCGAACCCCCGCACGCCGGGATAGGTGCCGTAGTAGTGGTCGAACGACCGGTTCTCCATCATCAGAAAGATCACGTGCTCGACCGCACCCAGGTCAGAGCCCGCAGGCGCGACTGACGCCGAGCTGGCCACCGTGGAGGACGAGGGTCCCCGACCGCAACCGGCCAGCACTCCGAGCCCCGACGCGGCTCCGGCCAGAAGCAGTTGCCGACGTGAGATCTCCCACCCCCGGACGTCGTGGTGGTCCCGGCTTCTCAACACTCCTCGATCGTCCTCGGTCATCCTACGGACGGAGGCTCAGGACGCGGCCACAGCGGCAGAGGTGAGCGGCACCGGTCGCGCCAGACTCCAGCTGAATGTCTTGGGAATTTCGTCCAGCGAGACCGTCGTCGCCAGGTCGGCCACGGTGGGCCCGACGCGGTCGGCCACTTCCGCGAGCTGGGCGAGGTCGAATCCGTAGATCCGGGCTGCGTTGAGGCCGAGCATGCGTCGGACGTCCTCCTCGGGCATCCCGCCGAACACCTGGCGCAGGATCAGTCGATGGACGGGAGCCGCCCCTTCCAGATGGGGGTAGTCGGCGCCCCACATGAGGCGGTCGATACCGATCTCGTGGCGCATCTCGGCCTCCGCCCGCTTCATCAGCGACCCACCCAGGAACACCTGTCGCTCGAAGTAGTCCGCCGGGCGCAGCTTCAGGTAGGAGCGAACGGGTGCTCCGCCATGGGTGTCGAAGAAGGACTCCATGTCCCGGATCAGGGACGGCAGCCACTGAACACCGTTCTCGGTGACCACCACCTTGAGCTTCGGGTGACGATCGAATACCCCGCCCAGGATCATGAACCACAGGGGCCGCCGGGTGAACACGAACACCTCGAACAGCCCCAGGAAGCCGCCGTGCTTGGCGTCATAGAGTTGACGGGCATCCGTGGCCGTTCCCGAGGCGCCAGTGTGCAGGTTGATGACGACATCGTGATCCTCGCACGCGCTCCAGAACGGCTCGTAGTAGTCGTCGGCATAGCCCGGCAGGCCCGACTTGAGTGACATGGCCGGGAGCATGACCCCCCCGAAGAGGCCGGCGCCCCGGGACCAGGCGATCTCCTCGACGGCCCGATCCATATCGTGGAAGTCGATCGGGATACATCCAGCCCTGCGTCCGGGAGCGGCGGCGCAGAATTCCTCCAGCCAGCGGTTGTAGGCGTGGAGCGCCGGCCATACCGGCTCCAGCCCCTTGCTCGAGTTGGCACCCATATACATGGCCGGGGAGAGACCGCCGGCGAGCACCGGGCCCGGGAAGGCGACTTCGGCATGGATCCCCTGCTCCTCGAGCACGGCCAACCGCCGGCCGTCACCGTCGGAGGGGAAGACCCAGTCTGAGCTGTAGTTCGCCAGCCACTCAGCCGCCGCCCCGGTGTCGACGCCCATCCCTTCGAGGCGCCGGATGGCCACGGCGCGAACGGCGTCCGACTCGTCGATCTCCCCGGGATCGACACCACCGAACATGGGAATGGCCACCGACGAGAGATCGCCGAACTCCGCCACCGCCTGGCGGTGGGTGGGATCGACGTAGCTGAGGAACGCATTCAGGTCGTCGGGTGCCGCATGGGCATCGGCCGAAACCACCACATACGGCCTTCCGGTTCGGAGCCCGTCACCATCCCGACCAGCCAATCCACTCGCCTCCCCGGTGTCGGTGGGTCAGAGCACCACCGTCGTTGAGCGCAGACTACTTCGGGCCACACCGACCTGCTCAGTGGAGGCCTGCTCCGGTCTATGGGCACCGCGGGCTCGCTCACGCGGGTCTCTCCGACTCGCGTCCGGACGATGCGGGTACGGTGAGCCTCATGGATTGGACATCGTGGGCGGAAAGACTCGAAACGGCACTCGGACCTGAGGGTGACTTCCCCTCCTTCTTCGCCCCGGATGCGCTGTTCAGCGACCCGGTCAATGCGCCGACGACGGACATCGCCGCCATCGAGGAGATGACCAAGGCGTCGTTCCCCGACTGGCGACAGGAGATCACCTGGGTGCACGGCGATGACGTGGGTGGCGTGTTCGAATGGATCGGAAAGGGAACGCTCGGCGGGACGATCCCGATCGAGATCCACGGGTGCACCGTCGTCGACGTGGACGAGGTCGGCCGGGTCACGCGTTGGCGTGACTACTTCGACCTCAAAGAGATCGACGACCAGATCGCCCCTCCATCGCCCGTCGCCGCCGACTGACGGAGGTGCGGTATTGCGACGAGGACCACGGCAGCGGCTCTCAGCTGGGGCAGGTTCAGGAATGGGGTGACCAGGCCGAAGACGGGCGGGGTTTTTGCCGTGACCCGCGGGTCAGCGTTTGGCGTAGTCCGTAAATCCCTGCCAGTCGATCACCACGCACGGTTCGTCGCCGACAACCCACGCATCATGGCCCGGCGCCATACTGGCGAAGTCCCCCGGCCTGAAGTCCATCTCTTCGCCGTCGTCCATCACCACCTTCATCCGACCCGAGACGAAGTATCCTGTGTGAGCCGCCTGACAGCTCTCGGTCTTGGCGATCGCCTTCACGTGCTCCGACCACTTCCAACCCGGAAGGAACGTGGCACGACCGACGGCACCTCCATCCGTATTCACCAGCTCGAGTCGGCCTTTCCTCCGTCAAACGGTCTGGTCTCGTCGGGTGAATCAAGACTCTTGCGAATAAGGCTCGCCATCGTGACCTCCTCGTTTCGATCGTGCCCGTTGACACGATTTGGCTACAGGGTTGTGAGGGTGCATCGGCTTCGAAAACGTCTCCTGCCGGCGGACCGGATGGCCCTGGCTGCAGCCGACCCCACCCGCACCATGGCCTACGCGCATGCCACGGGGGTGGCGGGCATCCGTCCCCACTCCGCCCATGAACCGTCATAGACACGGACATGTCGGCGGCCCAGAAGATACGAGAGCACGAACCATGCCGTGCTGGCTCGACCGCCGATCGTGCAATAGGGAATGATCTCGCCATCGCCCTTGGTGTCTACGGGTGCGAACAGCCGGCGAAGCTCGGCCGGTGAGCGGAAGGAGCCGGTCTTGTCGTACACCTCTTCGATCGGGAGGTGGACAGCCGAGGGAATGTGGCCGGGCCGCCCACCCTCTTCGAGACCTCCCGACGGCCAGAAGCGCTCGCCTCGGTACTCGGAGCCCGAGCGCACGTCGACGAGGATGGACGTCGAGCTGCCGATCGCATCCTCCACGACGGGTTGGACCGCACGAATCCGTTCATCCGGCTCGGGGAGGGGGTAGCGGGTCGGCATTGGCGTCTCGACGTCCTTGGTCCATGGCCGCCCTCCGTCGTGCCACCCACCTCTGGCGCAGTCGAGGATCCGCACGTCGGCGTGGCCGTAGAGCTTCAGGAGCCAGAATCCCAGGGCAGGGGCGTAGCCGTAGACGATCACCACCGAATCACGGGTGATTCCGGAGCGGGCGAAAAGCCGTTCCACCGCCGCCTTGTCGATGAGTCGGTACTCGGAGTCCTTGAGGTCCCGGTAGACATTCCAGAGAACGGCGCCTTCGATGTGGCCCTCGTCGTAGGCAGTCGCACTGGCATCGACTTCGATCGCTCGAAGGTCTGGGTCGTGGAGGTGTTCCTCGAGCCAATCCGGTCCCACGAGAACCTCGTCCCTACCCAGCTCCTCGTGCCTCCGTGCCGCTGCAGTCGTCGCCATCTCGGACCTCCCTGATAGTCGCTACTCGACCTGGATCCAGCCGAGCAGGTCCTCCTGTCCGACGGTCTCCAGGAGGGCGGGGTGGTCGGTGCTCATGTGGCCGCGGATGGTGTCGATCACCTCGCCATCGGTGTCTCCCCGAGCCACGAACCCGCACTCACATCGGATGATCCTGGCCATCTCGTCCTCCTCCTCGGTTATAAGCCCACGGTACTGGCACAATGGTAATTGGATAGCGGGGTCCACCGCCTGGTCGGGTTCCGCGCGTACCGTGGGGAA
>JADMIJ010000230.1 GCA_015478655.1 Acidimicrobiales bacterium
TAGCTACTTCGACCTGAAAAACTCGGCTCAGGCGTAAACGCCTTTCCGGCGTAGACGCCGACGTGGGCTGCCAGATGCCCCGATCCAATCTCTCGGGTCATGTTCGCCCCTGTTTTCCGGCCGTTTCCGGCCTCGGGGGCGCGACGGGAGAGGGAGGAACGAGGTCAGGCGGCGTGGCTCTTGTTGGTTGGCGGGGGTCGACCGGGTGGTCCCGTGGCGGTGGGTCGTCGGGTCGGTGCGGCACCGGCGGACGTTTGGGTTGTTTCCCGTTCTTCGATGAGCACGGAGATCTCGGTGGCGTTGTGCGCGAGGACGCCCCAACCGCACCACGTACTCGCACCGTCGATGCCGTCGAGCATCGTCCGTTCCCAACCCCACGAACGCTTGAGATGGGAGATACGACCCTCGGACCCGGTGCGCCACTTGACCAGCTTGCGAAAGCGGCGTGAGGACTCGACCGCTTGACGTTGGGCACCGGGGCGTCCCTTCCTCGGGATGGCGACGTGCTTCACTCCGAGGGACTCGAGTTCGGACTCCACCTTCGCTTCGCCATAGCCACGGTCGGCCGTCACCGCCTTGGGCACCTTGTTGAACCGTGCCGCCACCCGGGCGACGGCTGGCACCAGCATGGGAGCGTCGGGTGCGTTGCCCTTTTCGACCCGATGGTCGACAACGATGCCGTCGACGTTGTCGGTCACCTGGGCCTTGTAGCCGAACTCGACCGGCTTGCCGAGCCGACCCTTGCGAATCGGACGGGCGTCGGTGTCGTGCAACGAGACCACCCGGGTGGCTCCGTCAGGGACTTCACCGGTGAGACGGGTTCGGGTCTGGGCGACGACCTGGTCCAGCACGCCGATGGTGCGTTCGAGCTCGGTGACGAGGGCTGCTGCCCGGCCCGAGGCCCCCTTACCCGCACGCCGAAGGCTCCGGCGGGCGTTTGTGGCCACGAGCTGGGCATCTTTGATAGCGGCCTCGGCGATGGTGGCCAGCTCGCCGGTCAGTCCGAGCACCTCGTCTTTGGCGTCGCCACTGCGCCGGCGCAGCCAGGCGGCGATCTGATGGGCACGACGACGCACCGAGCGGGTGCGGTCCCGGAACCCGGTCCGGCGGGCCAACCCGAGGGCGTGCAACGCGGCCACCGTCTTGGTCAGCTTGGCCACTCCCTTGGACAGCAGTCCCGAGTCGGTGGGATAGGCGACGTTGGCGGGGACGACGGTGGTGTCGGCGCGGACCCTGTCCAGCTTCACCACGTGGGCCGCCATCGCCTTGCTGAGCAGCGCCTCGTTCAGCTGGTCGACGGCTCGTTGTCCGCAGCGGGTGGTGATCTTCATGAGTGTCGTGGGATGGGGCACGGAATCGGTGATGCCGATACGACAGAAGCGCCGCCAGGCAATGGAATCGGTGACCTCGGCACACAACGTCTCGAAGCCGAGCCGATACCGGAAGCGGAGGAACATCATCCGCAGGTAGGTCTCCATCGGGATCGACGGCCGACCGATCTTCGGATCGAAGAACGGCGTGAATGGCTCGAAGAACACCGAGTCGTCGAGCAGGCGATCCACCTGCTCGAGCCCCGGTGGGAGGCGGCTGAACTGGGGCGGGAGGATTGCCTCCCACAGGGTCTGTTGATCGTCTACCTTGGTCCGCAACACGATGGCTCCGTTCTCTCCGGCAAGAGGGATGGAGCCATCGTTGCGTCATTGGGGCCTGAACGCGAGCACCCTCCGCACATGAACGCGCTGGTCAGGGCGTTCTTTCACATCTACTTTTTCAGGTCGAAGTAGCTA
>JADMIJ010000092.1 GCA_015478655.1 Acidimicrobiales bacterium
CGTCACGGCTCATACACCCTTGAACGACCCCTCACGCCCCGCTATCCAAGTACGTGAGCACAGCGTTCATCCCGCTATGACGACGGATCAGAAGTTTGGGGGTTCGAATCCTGCCGAGCGCGCTGAGTGCGGTTGAACCCTTTCCGGGGCGGCTGTGAAAGCGTCAACGCAGGCGCCGCCCTTGCGACTAGCGAAGCCGCTCCAGGGCGCGATCGAAGAGGCTCTCGATTGTCGCCGCCGCCTCTGTGGCCAGCACCTCGACTTCCGGCACCGATTCGTAGTCCCCAGTGACACCGAAGAAGAGCCTTCCGTTGTACGAGAGGATTGCCGTGCCGACCCGCAGGCCGTGGCTGATCGGGACGAAAGGGCGATACTCCGACATCTCGTGGCCGAGGCAATAGAGGGGAACTTGTGGGCCCGGCACGTTCGTCGTAACGGTATTGAGCGAACGCTGTCCGAAGCGGTGCATAGAACGGATCGTGAATCGGCTCACGGTTCCCACCAGAACAGGGAGGACAAGGTCTCCCAGTGAGGTCACCATCTCCCCGGCTTCGGCGATGTGGGATCCCTTCAGTTCGGTCATCTGGTTGCGGACAGCCTGGAGGCGCTCGACCGGGTCGACCATTCCGACAGGAAGTTCGTAGAGCAGAGCGGAGACCCGGTTGTCCGGCACTCCTTTTCCATCGTCATGACGTGTCGATACCGGCACCAGCGAACGTACCTCGGCTTGGTCGGCGTCGTCGCCGCGTGCCATCAGCAGTGCACGGTACCCGCCGGCTACCGCGGCCAGCACCACGTCGTTGACGGTACCGCCGAAGGCTGAGCGGATGGTCTTCACATCGGCAAGGCTCGCAGAAGAATGGGCCCATACCCGGTGGGGGCCGATCGGACCCTCGATCGAAAGCAGTTTGGTAGGGGCGAGGCGTTTCGCGAAGCGGACCACACCCTCAGCGGTCGAGACAGTGGAACGTAGGGTGGCGATGGGATGGGCGACCGACGGCGGGATATCCCTTGCTGTAGCAAGAAGCTCCGATACGAGCCCACCCCAGGCATCGAGCACCTTCAGCGCACCTGGTGGTTCGGGGCGGGGTGCCCAAGGCCGCGGCTCGCCGGGTGCGGCGCAAGCATCGAAGTCCAGTAGGGCACTGAGGAGGCCCACTCCAGCGATCCCGTCGACCATACAGTGGTGGACTTTGAAGATCAGCGCCCACTTTCCGTCCTCGAGACCCTCGACGAGCCATACCTCCCACAGCGGCCGCTCGCGGTCCAGCGGCTGTGACATGATTCGCCCCATCAGGCGGCAGAACGCGGAGTCATCGCCGGGTGCGGGCAACGCCGTGTGTCGAAGGTGGTACCCGATGTCGAAATGGGGGTCATCGACCCATACGGGCCGACCCAATTCGAACGGCACCGCACGAACACGCTGGCGGTAGCGGGGTAGGAGATGCAGCTTCGAGGAAACCAGTGCCTCAATAGCTCCGATCGTCGGAGGTGCATCGCCGAACACGCAGGCCCCGGCGATATGCATATGGACGGCCCCATCCTCCAAGTGAAGGAATTCGGCATCGAGTGCGCTGAGCCGCTCCATGGTCATGAGACAAGCCCTGAACCCAGTCCTGGCGACACCCCTTCCACTGACGACAGCACCGTTCTGCGCCACCGGGCTCGTGGAGATCCCTCGAGAATCACTCCGAGGGCGGCCACCTCATCGACCCAGACCAGAGGCGTGCGATTGGTGGTGGGCGGAATGGTGGAGGCCCTCGGTCACAGGACCATTGTCGAGTAGCCGTTCATCGCTCCGTTGCCTGCTCCAATCCACAGGAAGGCGATGAGATCTCCCTCGTGGACCCGGCCGGCACGGCGGTCCTCATCGAGCAGGATCAATGTGCTGGAGGCCGAGGTGTTCCCGTAGCGGTCGACACCGATGGGCACTCGCTCCGGCGGGAGGCCCAGCATCTCTGCAGCCTGGCGGACCACCACACCATTCGCTTGGTGCAGATACCAGCGACTGACCGAATCGATGTCGAAGTCCGTTCCCGTTGTCGGCTTGACCTTGGTCGGCCAGTCCTCTTTGAGCATTTCGAAGTTCCGCATCATGAGCGGGACGAAAACCTCGGCCACTTTGGCTCCATCCATCAAGAACACGTTGTCGGCGAGGTTGGCCTCCGAGGTGTGGTTGAGACAGCCGCCCGCGGGATAGGTCACGAGTGTCACATCAGGGTCGGTCTCGTAGCGCACCGAGAGCAATCCTTTCGGAGCGCAGTCGGGTTCGCGTGGGATCGACCGGAATACAACGGCACCTGCCCCGTCGGCGAACATCATGGGTGCTAGCCAGCCCATGCCGCTTGGGTGTTGGTAGTAGTAGTCATGGACCTCGGGGCCGAAGTACCCGGACGGGCAGTTGCTCGCCACCACCACCGCGGTGGTCGGCACTGCGGAGACCAGCGAGGCGGCGGCGGTGCGAAAGCCCGGGGCCAAGCCGGCGCAGCCGAGATTGTGGTGGACCAGGTCGACATCCCGGCGCAATCCGAGTTCGTTCATCAAATAGCGGAAGTGGTCTTGGCAGGTAACCGTGTCCGGTGTCGAGGTGACATGAACGAACAGGTCGACGTCCGTGGCGTCGACACCGGCGTCATCCAAAGCCGACGCCACCGCCCTTAGTGCGAGATCCCCGTCATAGATTCCGCCGTCAGCCCGAGTGCGCTTGCGTCGACCACCGAACTCGTAGTCGAGCCGACGCTCACGAATGGCCAGATGCCTGATGACCCACTCTGGCTCAAGCAATCTGCCATCGGGTCGGGCCGGGCGCAGGTATTCGAGGATCTCCTCATTGGAGACCCGATGCTCAGGCAGATATGACCCTACTCCGACCACCGACACCTGAGGCACTGACGCGAGACTCATCGAGGCGTCCATCAGCCATCTCCTCTGTGCGCATCCACTCGGCTGCTGTTCGCTGCCGATTACACACTCATCATTGGAACACGGCGACCGCGGAAAGGGCAGGGCCGAAGGTCCCAAGCGTCAATCCGCATAAGGCTCCCGACGGTTTCCGAGGACCACGCGGGTGGCACCGGCGAAGTGCCGCAACGTGGTTCGGAACCACGACGTCCGCGATGGCTCCTCTGGATCGGGAATGCCAATCTCGACTCGGGCGATGCCCGGCTCGTCTGGTTCGATGAGCGCCCCAGCCTCGCTAAGACCGTCGAGGACCTCCTGGTTGTCCCAGAGCACGTAGCTGACCAAGGTTGTGATCCCATTGCGTTGAGCCTGGTCAGCCAAGAGCTGGAGAAGGAGCGTGCCCAGACCACGGTGCTGATATGCGTCGAGGACGGTGACGGCGGCTTCGGCGAGCGTGGTCCGGGTTGGATCCCGGATATAGCGGGCCACGCCCACACCTCGGTCTTCGGGGGCGTCAAGAGCGAAGGCGGCCCACGCAAAGTGGTTGTCGTAGTCGATGTTGGTCAGGTACTCGAGGTCGTCGTCGGACAATTGCTTTCGGGCGGAGAAGAAGCGCAGCCGACGTGACTCGTCGGTCAGGTGCTGATAGTTCTCCGCCAATTGATACCGATCAGAGTAGAGGAGTGGTCGGACAAGTATGGGGGTCCCGTCGTCCAGCTCATGGAACGAACTGATCTCATTGACCAGAGGGGTCGGCCGCGACTCGCACACGGGCCGCTGTTGGCAGCCGGGGCACGCCAAGGTGTCCACCTCCACCCGTTCGTCACCTGCCTCCCAACACCGTCCGCAATGCGCGCAGACAGTTCGTGCCCGATCGGCTGGCCCTGCACCCAACAGTGGGGGCGTTTGGCATGCCGGGCAGCGGGCTGGAGTGGTCACGGGCCCGGCTGCTCAGCCGCGGTAGAGCTCATCGATGACGTGGGCGAATGACTTCTCCACCACGGCCCGCCGCACTTTGAGCGTCGGCGTGAGCTCGCCATCCGCTACCGTGAGGTCGCGAGGAAGGATGGCGAAATTCCGGACCGACTCGGCGCGGGACACCGACAAGTTGGCATCATCAATCGCGGCCTGGACGGCCGAGCGGAGCATGGCATCGTCTGTTGACCCGGCGACCGTTGCATCCTTTCGACCGCGCGCGGCGACCCACTCGGCAAAGGACTCGTGATCAATAGTGATCATCGCCGCGATGAACGCCCGGTCGTCGCCTACCACAACAGCCTGGTTGATGAGCGGATGAGCCCGGAGCCGGTCCTCCAGCGGAGCTGGGGCGACATTCGTCCCTGCCGCCGTCACGATCAGCTCCTTTTTGCGGCCGGTGATGTTCAAGTATCCCTTTTCGTCCAGAACACCGATGTCCCCAGTCTTGAACCACCCGTCCTCATCGAAGCTCTCCGCGGTCGCCACGTCGTTGTGCCAGTAGCCCCGGAACACCTGTGGGCCCTTGGCGAGGATCTCCCCGTCGCTGGCGACCTTGATTGTCGTGCCGCCCACCGGTCTGCCAACGCTGCCCGGCACTGGCCCTGTTGACGGTAAGTGTCGGGCTGGTCTCGGTGAGCCCGTATCCCTCGAACACCTTCACGCCGACGCCGTTGAAGAAGTGCGTCATCCGCTCACCGAGCGGTCCGCCGCCACTGAACGCGAGGCGCAACCGGCCGCCGAAGACGGCGCGCACCTTCGTGTACACGAGTCGATCGAACAGCGCGTGTTCCGCGCCGGTGATGGGATGAATCCCGCCGAGACCGTGTTCCCGCGACCATTCGATCGCCACTCCCGAGGCCTTGTCGAAAATCGCGCTGTGCCCCGCGCTGTGCGCCTTCTGCTGGGCGCTGTTGAATACCTTTTCGAAGATACGGGGTACAGCAACCACCATGGTCGGGCGGACCATCGCCATCTCCTCTGGCAGGTGGGCGAGGTCTGTCGCGAAGGCGCCCTTGACCCCCCACTCCACTCCGACCAGGGTGATGACCTTGGCGAGCGAGTGCGCCAGAGGCAGGAACTGCAGACCCACCTCGTCTGCTTGAAGCATGGGTCGGAGAGCATCGAGGGTCTGCCAGACGTTGATGCGCAGGTTGCCGTGCGTAAGGGAGCATCCCTTCGGTCGGCCGGTCGTACCGGACGTGTAGACGATCGTGGCGAGATCATCCGTGGAAATGGACTCGATCCGGTTGTCGAGGGTGACTTCCGCCACCGACTCCCCACGCCTGAGAAGCTGTTCCAAGTCTCCGTCGTCGATGGTCAATACCTCGTGGCAGGCCAGGAGCGCGGGGGCGATGCTCTCGTAGAGCCCGCGCATGCCTGGTGTCTCTACGACGAGAAGCTTGGCGTCGCTGTCGCTCACCACCCATTGGATCTGTTCGGCCGACGACGTTTCATAGTCGGGACGGTAACTCCGCCCGCGGCGAGGATGGCGTAGTCGACGAGCATCCACTCCATACGCGTGCGGGACATGAGCGCTACCCGCTCACCACGCTGCAGCCCGCTGGCAATGAAACCCTTGGCCAGTGCCCGGCAACGCTCGTAGACCTCGGCGGCCGTCACGTCGACGAACCGGTCACCGTCGCGGTAGGCGGCGCTGAGGTGGTCGGGTTCACGCTCCGCCCAGTCCATCAAGGGTCGCAGCAAGTGGGCATTTCCCGGTATCGGGTCCATCGGGGGGCCGGTCACATCTTGCATATCCGTCAACCTTTCTGCACGCTCAACTCGAGGACCACGGTGTTGACTACCAAGAGGAGGAGCATCATCGATGGACACACCCTGATTGGTCCACGATGTGGCGATAGAGACTGCCCACCGTGAGCTCCGCCACCCTCGAGCGCGCGCGTTGAGTACCCGCGAACATGAATGTCCTATGCGCGGGACCCCGATCGACCATAGACCTCGATGATGGGGTCCGGAGGAAATGCGTCTGCGCAGTCATTGGCCGGGTCCGTCTTGGCTATGGGTCGGCATCGCCGCTGCCGTCTGGAGTTCGGCAAACGACGCTGATGTCGCGTCGGCAAGCTGCCAGGCATCCTTCACGATCGATGGGCATACGACGAAACCGAAATGAATCTGATCCAGAAGGCTGAACACCGTGATGTTCAGCCCGCCGCCATCGAGTAACGGGCCGATCGGATAGATGGCGATGAGCTGGGCCCCCGCGATGTACAGCGGCAGGGATGGACCCTGAACGTTGGAGATGATCAGGTTGAAGACCGGCGGGAAACAGTCGGCGAGACGAAGCCAACTTGAGGCCCGGACCCCGGCGCCGAGTAGCCCCGGAGGAGCGACATTGGCCAGATCGAGGATGATGTCATCGCCGAGTGCATGTTGCAGCGCCTTTGCACTGTGAGTCGAGGTGTGGATCGTCCGAAGTCGCTCGACCGGGTCGTCGAGCTGGGTCGGCAGTTCGGCGCCCATCACGGCAGTTGCATTCCCCCAGGACCCCCCGGAGGCGTCGCCCCGATCATCGATGTGAACCGCAACGGGTATTTGGGCAATCAGCGGCTTGCCTGGAAGCTCGCCGCGATCGGCCAGATAGCGACGCAATGCACCAGCGCAGACACCGAGCACGACGTCATTGATCGTTACGGAGAAGACGTCCTTGATGAACTTCGCTTCCGACAGAGGCACCGAGCAAAAGGCGAACCCGCGATCGGGGGTGATGGCTCGGTTGAGCGACGTGCGCGGCGCTTGAAACGGCAATGTGACCGTCGCCCATTCGGCCGAGCGGCGGGTGCGGAGCATCCCGAATGCTGAGTGGCCGAGGTGGCATGAGGTGCGTGCGGCTCTGAGCGGCGTTCCAGCTAGTCGGGGCAACGCCCGCAGCGCCATCTCCCAGGTGGACGGGATTCGCTCGCCTTGAAGTTCCGGCGTGTCAAGCCGATCGAAAGGTCCGTCGGGTTCGAGATCGTAGAACACCTCATACAAGCGAGCGCCTCGAACTCCGTCTGCCAGACAATGGTGCATCTTTGTGAGAAGGGCGACCCGCCCAGCCTCGAGGCCCTCGATGAACCACACCTCCCACAGAGGGCGGTCCGACCTGAGCTTGGACGCCAGCAGGGTGCCCACCAATGCACTGAGTTCCCGAGTGCCGCCCGGGGCCGGGACGCGGACAGGACGGATCTGGCAATCGATGTCGAGGTTCGGGTCATCCACCCACACGGGACGGTCGAGACCAAGAGGAACCTCAACCAAGCGGCGCAGATATGGGCCGAGCAGCCCTGCCCGAGCCGCGACCAGCGCTCGCAGCCGATCTACATCGAATGCCCCCGCGGCAGTCGAAGGGTCGAGTACAGCCAACGACCCCAAGTGCATGTGCGAGCTGGGCGTCTCGCCATACACGAAACTGGCATCAGCACCACTCAGCCGTTGCATCACTCTCCCCAGCGCCCCGGCGATCTGAGGATTCTCGGTCCGCTGACTCTCCTGATGACCCATTCCGGCTCGAGCAATCTGCCATCGGGCCGGGTCGGCCATAGGCGCGCGAGGCTCACTTCACTGGGGACTCGGTGCTCCCGCGGATACAGCCCAACCCTGACCACTGAAACCTCGGTCACCCACGGCTGACCGCCTTGAGCGCTCATGGGACAACCTCCCCGTCCTCTTGGCCCCGCCCCTCGCCGCCCCCTTCATCCAAACAGCACGGGAACGAGTTGACTAGAGGCGAAGGTCCTCACCCGTCCGGAGGCACTCGGAGGGCTCCACTGCACCGTCGGCCGTCGTGCCCTCTCAGAGACCGGTCACGAGACGGGTGATGCGATCCCTGAGGTCGGTGGGGATAAGCGGCTGAGTGGCGGCGATGACCCGGGCGTCGGGGCCGACGAGGTATCGCGCATGTGGCGAACGCGTGGTCAGGGCCTTGCCGACCGCCTTGGCTACGCCTTCGGGCTCGCCCATGAACAGCGAGAACGCCTTGAGCAGGGTGCGCAGTCGCTGGTAACCGGCGGCATAGTCCGATCCGGCACGGTGCCCGACGTCGTCCTCGAATGCTCCCCAGATCCCAGTTTGGACCCCGCCGGGCTCGACTACGACTACCCGAATGCCGTCGCGGGCGACTTCGAGCCGCAGGGCGTCCGAGGCCGCCTCGAGGGCGTGCTTGCATGCTTGGTACCAACCACTGAAGGGTGTGGTGGTCAGCCCGTAGATGGAGGAGATGTTCACGATGCGCCCTTGGCCGGCCCTTCGCATGTGAGGTATCGCCAATCGTGCCAGTCGCATGGGTGCGATCACCATCGTGTCCAATTGTTGGCGCGCCTCATCATCGGTCACATCCTCGATCGCACCGACCCCTGGGTACCCGGCGTTATTGACGATCGCCGCGGGATGCAACTCCTCAATGACATCAGAGCATCCACGCGCATCGGTGACGTCGAGGAGCACCGTTTCGACCGGGACCCCGGCCGAAGCGGCGGCTTCGGCAACCTGGTCCGCCTTGGCGTATGACCGAACGGAGCCCACTGAACGAAAGCCGAGCCTGGCCAGATGCACGACCGTCGCCAGGCCGATACCCGAGTTGGCTCCCGTGGTCAGCACTGTCTGCTCGTTCCAACCGCTCATCGACGAACTACCTCACCCATCCAGGATCAAACACGCCCAGGACTTTCTCTCGGGCTCGCAACCAACTTCATCAAAGAACATGTCCGGCTCGCTGTGAAGAGGCAAGCGACACAATACCCAGAGATGCGTCTGTGTGGAGCAGCAGTCCGGAGGAAGAACTCCACTCCACTATCGGAAATCTCGATTGAAGGGATTGAATGAAGAAGGGACCGGCACACGGTCTTGGGGGTCGAATGAGGCCCTTCGCCACACAGTGGCCACGTTGCTCGTTAGCAGCGCCGAGCTGCTACGAGCCCAACAACGGCTCGGCCACCGTGATCCCTCGACGACTCTCCGGAACTATGCGCACGCACTACCGCTTGAGGATCAAGACGTAGCCGATGACATCGACACGATGCCGAGCGCAGTCACTGGCCCAGGTGCTCGATGAGACGGGCCCTTGCTGATCGGCATCCGGACACCGGGAATGATCCGAACTGCTTGCTGGAATGAGCGAATGGCCCAGCGCCGTTCCCAATAGATCGATCCAAAGCCGGCATCGTCAGGGGACGCCCTTGCCGAACTACCTGGCGATCACAAGGCCCAGCCGAAGGGCCGTATGGCGAAGGGCCTCCGTCCCGAAGAACCCTCGCTGTTAGTGATGTCCTTACAGGGGGGATGTCGCTATTCAGGAGGTCCAGTCGACCAGTACGTCGGGGAGCGGGCCTTCGGGTGGAGCGCCCAGGTCGACGCCAGTCACATCCTTGACTTGGCCACGGAACCAGATGGTGAACTCGTCGCCGGAGGTGGCGAGTTCCGTGAACGTCTTCTCGATGTCGGGAGCCTCGAACCACACCAACATGAAGCTCCCCATCGGGGTCTCCTGCAGAGCCCAAGTCTCCCGGGTAAGCCCCGTCCTAGCCAGCTGAGCCTCGAACCCTTTTCGGCGCTCCCCCATACACGCGGCCGCGAAGTCCCTTCCTCCTTGCTCTTTACCGGGAAGGATCGGGAACACGCCATTGAACACTGCCATCGGACTCTTCTCCTTGTCGGGTCAGGTCGAGCGACCAGACCGCCATTACATGACAATGTTATGCATAACACGGTAATGGACCGATGTCAATGACGATGTTATGGATACGCTGTCGGGCGTGCCGCCCCGGTCTGCCGATCCTCATCTGCACCAACGGATCATCAACACCGCCGCGCGACTGCTGGCCACCGAGGGCGCCGTGTCGGCGCGGCGCTTGGCCCGCGAGCTGGGCACGTCGACGATGGTCGTCTATACCCATTTCGGCGGGATGGACGAGCTGTCCCGACAGGTGATGCGCCGCGGGTTCGGCGATTTCGGGGCCGAGCTGGACCGTGGCGCGGTCACCGACGATGCCGTCGCGGACTGGATGACCTACCTGTGGAGCTACCGCCGCTTCGCGCTGCGCGAACCCCACCTGTACGCGGTGATGTTCGGTCCTGGACTGGCCGCGTTCCGGCTGGGTGATCCCGCCGACCTCGAGGCGGCTAGGTCCACCTTCGTTTCGCTCCTCCGTCGCATCCACGCCTGCGTCAACGCGGGCCGATGGGAGGTCGACGACGTCACCACCGCTGGCGAAGCGGTCTGGTCCGGTGTGCACGGCCACACCACGCTCGAGCACACCGGGTTCTTCGGTGCGGTCGGCCGCGACCCGGTGCGCTCGTTCAGCGAGATCCTCACCAGGATGTCGATCGGCCTCGGCGACGACGCCCCAGCCACCGCTCGCTCGCTGTCGACCGCCAGACGGCGGGCCGTCCGCGCAGACCGGACCGACGCCGCGTCTGCACGATGACCGTTGAGTTGTCAGCGCCATCCCGTTGCGATGGAAGGCTTGATGCCACGGTGGCCTTAGCCGCCGATCCCGAGCACAGCGACGAGGTCGCGCTACAGGTGGCCCGGGAACTGAGGGCATACGTGACCTTGCCGTCGGCGGTACCGTTTGGTGGCTCGTACCCAAGGAGTTCCCCGACAGATGCTTACGACACGGTTCACTGAGCTCGTCGGATGCCACGTTCCTCTTCAACAGGCTGGGATGGGCATGGTGGCCACACCCGAACTGGCTGCCGCGGTCGCCGATGCAGGAGCGGTGGGCATGGTCGCGCTTCCGCTTGCACCTTCGGACCAGGTCGCCGCGGAACTGGCCGGTCTGAAGTCCCGCACGGCGGGGGTGGTCGGCATCAACTTCCTCATGCCGTTCCTCAATCTGGACTGCGTCGAGGCGGCAGCCGACCAAGCGAAGATCGTTGAGTTCTTCTACGGAACGCCCGAACGTTCACTGGTCGAGCTGACGCATCGGGGCGGAGCGCTGACCGCATGGCAAGTCGGGTCAGAACTCGAGGCCTGCCAGGCAGCCGACGCCGGGTGCGACTTTCTGATCGCTCAGGGGACCGAGGCCGGTGGTCACGTTCGGGGGGCAATGGGCCTCTTTACGCTGCTCGACCGGGTACTCGACGTCGTCGATCTACCGGTCGTGGCTGCTGGCGGAATCGGCACGAGCCGCATGATGGCGGCCGCATTGGCAGCGGGTGCAGACGCCGTCCGGGTTGGCACTCGATTTCTCGCTGCCTCGGAGGCCGATGTTAACCCGGAGTACCTCGATCGACTCGTTGCCGCGAACCCGGAAGAGACGGTCCTCACCGACGTGTTTTCGGTGATGTGGCCCGACGCACCGCACCGGGTACTGCGCTCGGCCGTCGAGGCATCACTTGCGTATCCGGGTGACGTGGTGGGTGAGGTGTTGCTGGGGGAGTCTCGTACAGCGATTCCGAAGTACTCGGCCCTTTGTCCAACCCGAACCACGATCGGAGAGATCGCCGCCATGGCCCTCTATGCCGGAGAGTCAGTCGGCGCGGTGAAACGCGAACAGCCGGCCGCTGAAATTGTGAGACAACTGGTTGAGGGAGCGGAGGCGCTGTTGGGGTCACGGCGGTGAGCACCCTGCCCCAGCTCTCGACGCCATGCGGCATCTGGATCAAAATGTGAGTCTGTAGCTACTTCGACCTGAAAAAGTAGATGTGAAAGAACGCCCTGACCAGCGCGTTC
>JADMIJ010000231.1 GCA_015478655.1 Acidimicrobiales bacterium
TGGACGGCCGCCAGACGGCGGAGATGGTCCAGGTCCCGCATGGCGTACGCGGTCCTCTCCGCCGGCAGGTCAGCCGGGTCGGTGGACCGCCCGCCGGGCGCCTGGCGGGGATGGACCTTGACCACCGCTCCTCGATAGCTGACCCGGATCAGGGCCCGATCCGCGCGCACCTCGACCCGGGCGCCGATCAGGCTCCCCGGGATCGAGTAGAGCGCCTTGGCCACCTCGATGTGGTGGTCGCGGTGCACCTTGGCAGTGGCATAGATCGGCACGTCGTAGACCGATGTCGGGGCGGGGAGCAGATGCGCTGCCTCCTCGAGGGCGAAGTGCTCCGCCGGACGAAGCTGTGTTGTCCCATGGGTCCGCAGGCCGGCGCGCACCCGGCACCACGCCTCGACCCGGCGCTGCGCGTCGGCCAGATCGATGAACGTCTCACCAGCGAAGAAACTGTTGCGAACAAAGGGAACTTGGCGTTCCACCCGAGGCTTGTCGGTAGGGGTCCGCACCCGGGCCGGGTCGATCACGAACCCCCGGGCCTGGGCATACTCGATAAACGCCTGGTTGAAGCGCGGGTCGGTCGGGTTCGCCTTGTCGATCACCGACGACATGTTGTCCGGGATCAGGACGGCGAAGACCCCCCCGAAGAACGCCCACGCCCCCTCGCACCCAGCGATCACCGCCTCGGTGGTCTGGGTGAAGCTCAACCACACGAAGCAATGCCGGGAGAAACAGGCGGTAAAGATCAACGCCTGCACCACCCGGCGCCGGCCGGAGTCGGGATCGTCGATCAGACCCATCTTCCCGAAGTCGATCTGCAACTCGACCCCGGGCCCGCCATCAGCGACGCGCACGGTCGTCCCCCGAGCCGACCGTCCCACCCCCAGCACCTCGAGGGCGTAGCGGTGCAAGGTGCGCTCAGGCACCACCGTCCCCCGCCGGGCGAGCAGCTCGCCCGCCTTCACCACCGTCAGGCCGTCATCCAGCCACGCCTTCAGCTGGTCGTGGTTAGCCACCAGCAGCCCCCAGGCGGCCCCACGGCCCTCGGGGCGGTGCGGGCGGACCCTCTCGCAGATCGACGCCAACAACACGTCGTTCAGCTGGCCCTCACCGCCGTCGCGGACCAGGCCCGCCTCGACCGCAGCGGCGACGTAGCGGCGGACGGTCTTGCGGTCCATCCCCGCCAGCCGCTCGATGGAGCGCAGACCCTCGCCGAGTACCCACAGGCGCAGCACTTCTCGGATCTCGTACACACGAACCTCCCGGAACATGACCACCTCCCTGACGGGCCGCTGGCCGGCCGAAGGTGGCGAGTCCACCGGCAGCGGCGCCGTCGCTGGTGGATGCTCCGGGGTGGTCCCATCACTGGCGGAGCGGTGGTCCCATCCTCGTGGCGGAACTCACCTCAAGGTGGTCCCATGTCCTTGGCGGGCGACAGCGAACTGACGGATTCCGGTCGCGAACAATCCATGCGAACCGCAGCTCTCACGGAGTGATCGACGTCACGCCGAGCCCGGGGGCTCTCGCCAGCCGGAGGTCAGCAGTGACAAGTGGCGCACGGAGATGCCGAGCCAGCACGACATAGATGGCGTCGGGGATGGTGATGGCGTGGCGCATGGTCCAGGCCTCGGAAAGGAGCGGCTTGACCTGGGCCCGATTGACCGGAGCTGCGAGTAGGAGGTCGACGGCCACGGCAGCACGCTCGGCCGTGATCAGGTCGTTGATCTCAGCTCGGCGCAGGACACCGGCGACCTCGGAGAAGTAGATCTCCGGGACCCATTCGACG
>JADMIJ010000093.1 GCA_015478655.1 Acidimicrobiales bacterium
CACAAACAGACAGAAATTCCTATTTCTGTAAGAATCTCCGACTCAGGACACTAGCTAGGGGGCCCGACCGACTGCAATGTCGCCTTTCCGCTAGCCACTGTGGGCTCACGAGACATACCCTGCACTCATGTACGAGGACTTCGATCGCTGTTACAGAGCAGTGCAGTCGAAGGACCCTCGATTCGATGGATGGTTCGTGACTGCAGTGCTCACCACAAAGATCTATTGCCGACCGAGTTGTCCGGCCAGGCCCCCCTACGCACGAAATGTGCGCTTTCTTCCAACTGCCGCAGCAGCGCAGCATGCCGGCTTCCGAGCATGCAAGCGTTGCCGCCCAGATGCATCGCCGGGTTCTCCAGAGTGGAACGCCCGCCATGACGTCGTTGGGAGGGCCATGCGGCTGATCGCCGACGGCATTGTCGATCGAGAAGGGGTCAATGGCTTGGGCCGCCACCTCGGCTACAGCACTCGACAAGTTGAGCGGCATCTCGTTGCCGAAGTCGGCGCCGGCCCGCTTGCGCTCGCCCGCGCCCAACGAGCCCAGACAGCACGGTTATTGATCGAAGTGACATCGCTGCCGTTCACTGAGGTCGCGTTCGCCTCCGGGTTCTCAAGTGTCCGTCAGTTCAACGACACAGTCCGATCGGTCTTCGACACAACTCCCACAGGTCTGCGTGCGCGGACACGGCGAAGTGTCCCGGAGCCGCTACCCGGTGCACTGGTATTCCGGCTTCCATTTCGGACTCCATTTTCGCCCGAGAGTCTCTTTGGGCACCTCATGGCCACCGCCATCCCTGGCTGCGAGGAGTACCGCGACGGTACTTACCGGCGGAGCCTTGGCCTCCCGGCTGGGAACAGCATCGTGGCCCTCAGGCCAACCCCGGAACATGTTCTCTGTCAGTTGGCGCTCGACGACATCCGAGATCTCCCGACGGCAATCGCCCGCTGTCGGCGGCTTCTTGATCTCGACTCGGACCCGGAGGCGGTGATGCTGTCTCTGATCGAAGATCCTGCGCTCAGTGCAAGCGTGGGCAAGGCGCCCGGCCGCCGTATTCCAGGCACCGTGGATGAGGTCGAACTGGGAGTGCGCATCGTACTCGGCCAACAAGTGTCCACATCAGCCGCCCGGACACACGCGGCACGCCTGGTCGCTCGGCACGGCACTCCGATTAGCGACTCCGGAGGTGGGCTGACTCATCTCTTTCCGGGTATCGACCGGCTGGCATCGATCGATCCATCCTCATTCGCTCTTCCCAAAGCCCGCCAGAGATGCTTGGGCGCTCTCATTTCCGCGCTTGCCTCAGGGACAGTGCGGATAGGTGTCGGCGACGACTGGGAGCGCGCTCGGAGTCAGCTCAGGACGATCCCGGGCATCGGATCGTGGTCCTCCGAGATGATCGCGATGCGGGCTATGGGTGATCCGGACAGCTTTCCGTCCACCGACATGGGAGTGAGGAAGGGCGCCGCTGGGGTCGGGCTACCTGACTCGATCGCCGAGCTCGATCGTCGTGCCATTGGTTGGCGACCATGGCGGGCGTATGCGGTGCAGTATCTGTGGGCGGCACTTGACCATCCAATCAATGAGTGGCCACCGGCGGAGCAACTGTGACCGTCACTCGGTGCCGCACGTTCGAAAGCCCACTTGGCCCCCTTACGGTGGCGGGCGTCGGCGATGTCATCACCAATCTGCGAATGACCGGTCAGACGTACCCGCCTCCCGACCAGGAGCGTTGGCGCGATGAGCCCCGCGCATTCTCGGATGTGATCGAACAACTGCAGGCATATTTTGACGGTTTGCTCACCGGATTCGAGATAACACTCGAGCTCATAGGACCACAATTCCACAGAGAAGTCTGGAGTGCTCTCCTCGAGATCCCCTACGGCGAGACTCGGTCCTATGGCGAGATCGCCAGCCAGATTGGCCGCCCTGGGGCCGCGAGGGCGGTGGGCCGGGTCAATGGCCTCAACCCGGTCGCAATCATCGTCCCTTGTCATCGGGTCATCGGTGCAGATGGTTCCTTGACTGGATATGGAGGCGGCCTCCATCGAAAGCGGGCATTGCTGCAGCTGGAACAGGACCACTTCACCCCACGGCTCGCGCTCTCCCAATAGTCGAGCAACCCCCGATTGTCTGCGGGCCCGCCAACAAGGTGGCGGCAGGCAAGCTATTCCGTTGTCCGCCGCTTGAAGTAGTGCGCCGCCAGCGGAGCGGCCAGGGCGAGGATCCCAACCGACCAGATCAACGCGGCCTCGACCGGGTGCTGCATAGGCCAGGCGTGAATGGTCCCCGAGGGGTTCGGGTTTCCCCACAAGACTCGAGATCCCGCCACAACGGCGCTCACCGGGTTCCAGTTTGCGATGGCCTGGAGCCAACCGGGCATGTGCTGGGTGGGCACCATCGCGTTGGATACGAACGTCATCGGGAACAGCACGATGAAGCCGAACGAGGCGGCCGACTCGGGACTCTTCGAGTTCATCCCCACGCAGGCGGATACCCACGACACCGAGTAGGCGAAGAACAACACGAGAGCGAAGCCTCCGACGATCGAGATGTAGTTGGCACCGGGCCGCCAGCCGATGACGAGCCCGGTCACCGCTACGATCAGAGCGCACAAGAGGGACGTCAGCAGGTCGGCCATCGAGCGGCCGACCAACACGGCTGATCGCCACATGGGCAGTGTGCGGAAGCGGTCGATCATGCCCTCGTGCAAATCGGTGCTCAGACCCACGGCCGTCCCCATGGTCGAAGTGACCAGGTTCAGCGCAAGGATTCCGGCAAGTAGGAAGTTGACGTAGCTTCCGCCGCCCGGGATCGGAATGGCGCCCCCGAAGATATACACGAAGAGCACAGTGAAGAGCAGCGGTTGCAGCGTCACGTCAGAGAGCTGCATCGGTTCCCGCGAGATGTGCACGAGGTTGCGCCGGGTCATGGCCCAAATATCCGACAGGGGGCCGAACACGCCCACAGACGACTGCGGCCGGTCGAAGCCGGCGGCTGACCGCGTCAACGTGGCCGTCGTCATGAGCGCACTCCCTCCAGCTTGTGACCGCTGTCGCCGTCCACCGCAGAACGGGCGGCATTGGCATCGCCTGGATCGATCCCACCGCCCTCCTCCTCGATGTGGCCCCCGGTCAGCGAGAAGAACACGTCGTCGAGCGACGGCTGCCGCACCTCGATATTGTCCACGAGCACACCGGACGCATCGAGCGCTCGCACGACGGCGGTCGCCAAACCAGTCGACGCATCAACCGCGGCGCTCAGCCGCCGACCGTCGTCGCCCACGGACACACGACCCGACACGAGTGGCGCGATCGCCCCGACCGCGTCCGGATGCGGCTGTGCCAGCGTCACCTCCAGATGGGCACTCCGGCTCGCCTCCTTCAGCTCCAGCGGCGTCCCCTCGGCGATAACCCGGCCGTGGTCCACCACCACGATCCGATTGGCCAGAGCGTCTGCCTCCTCGAGGTACTGGGTCGTGAGCAGCACGGTGACCCCCTCCCCGATCAACTCCCGGATGGCCTCCCAGACCCGCTGACGGCTCGTCGGGTCCAACCCGGTCGTCGGCTCGTCCAAGAACAACACGGGCGGCCGCGTCATCAGCGAGCCGGCCAGATCGAGCCGCCGGCGCATCCCACCCGAGTAGCCCTTGACCACGCGGTCAGCGGCATCGGTGAGCTCGAACTGCGCCAACAACTGGGCCGCTCGCTCCCGGGAGGCGGCCCGCCCCATGTCAGAGAGCTCACCGATC
Source organism: Acidimicrobiales bacterium (assembly GCA_015478655.1). Taxonomy (GTDB): domain Bacteria; phylum Actinomycetota; class Acidimicrobiia; order Acidimicrobiales; family RAAP-2; genus Bog-756. The sequence goes on from JADMIJ010000093.1 coordinate 3,750, forward strand.
ATCACGAGGTTCTGACGTCCAGTGAGCAGGTGATCCAACGTTGCGTCCTGAGCGGCGACGCCGATGTGGCGGCGCACTTCGCCCGGATGGGAGACGACGTCGATGCCGGCCACAGTGCCCCGCCCCCCATCCGGAAGGGCCAACGTCGTCAGTATCCGTACGGCTGTTGTCTTGCCCGCACCGTTGGGGCCCAGCAGCCCGAGAATGGTGCCGGCGGGGACGGAGAAGTCGACACCGGCCAGGGCCACCGTCTTGCCGTAGCGCTTCGTCAGCCCCTCGGCCTCGATCATCAGCTCTGGTCGCACGGCTTTCCTTACCTGTCGGTCAGTAGACTCTCCCGGTAGAGGAATGGTAGGGTCCTACTTACCTGCCGTCAAGTAGAGTAGAGGCACGTGTCCCAGACAGCAGCGAAGCATGCAGACCCAGTCGAAGAGGCCCTGACGGACACCGGGACAGAGCCGGGCCCGGATGTCGCAACCTTGGCGGACGCCGACGCCGACGTTTTTGCGGACGCCGACCCGTCTCTCGACCCGGCCCCCGACACCCGTCAACGCATCCTTGATGTGGCCCTCGACCTGTTCACCGAGCAGGGCTTCGACGGCACCAGCCTCCGGCAGATTGCCGAGCAGCTGGGCGTCACCAAGGCGGCCCTTTACTACCACTTCGAGTCCAAGGACAGCATTCTCATGGCGCTGCACCTGCGCCTGCACGAGTTCGGCAAGGACGCTTTGCTGCGCATGGGAGAGGGACCGGTCACCCTCGAGCTGTGGGGCGAGCTCCTCGATCAGATCGTCGACCAGATGCTGGCCCAGCGCAAGATCTTCCTCATGCACGAGCGAAACCAGGCCGCGCTAGAGAAGTTGCATCGCAATGACCATGACGCGGAGCACGAGGACATCCAAAACCGGTTCCGCCAGGTTCTGGCCGACATCCGCACGCCGCTCGAGGACCGGGTGCGCATGGCCGCCTCCATGGGCGTCGTGTTCTCGAGTCTCTTCCTCTCCGGCGACGCCTTCTCCTCGACGACCAACGAGGAATTGGGGAACCTGCTCCGCACCATCCTCCACGCTGTCCTCCGAGGATGACAAGACCGGTGCGGCCGGACCCAAGCTCGGCCCATCTGGCTACTATTCTCCGGTGACGGACGCCTTCGGCTCGACGTACGTCAGTCGCCTCCGTCAGGGTGTCCGCCCGCCAATCGAACAGCAATTGGTACCGCGTAGAGGTACTTGAAGCGATCGACGCTCGCGTTCCAGCCCAGCGGCACATTGTCAAAACTCTGCGTTGGACGACTCCTGCTTGATGTTCCCAGCGATCCATCTCGCCTGGTTCCGAGGGCCGTCAGCTTCGCCAGGAACTTGCCGCATTGAGCACCACCTGGGGAGGATGACTCAAATTTCCCCTGACTGCCGGCCCTCAACTGCGCCCCGGATGCAAGTCGAACACGCGCGTCGGGTAGGGCGCTATGCCGGTGTCATGGTCGATTCTGGATCGTGCCAGTCGGTAGAGACATAGCGGTGGCGGATCAACCACTCGTCCCCGACTGGGACGAAGGTGTCTCGATAGCGTCCGTAGTGGTCAAGGCCGACCTCGGTGAAAGACGGTGAAGTAGGACGCGACCCTTGCGGAGTTGCGGCTCACTTCGAGGAACCGGACGTTTGTGAGGGTGTGGCGTACGATGCGTCGAACCCCACGAGCTGCCGAGGCTGCAGCTATCGCGGCGCGACGGGATTCGTCATCGCCAGAACCGGTATGGCGTCCGAGGAACGTGACGATGGCGTCCCTGCCTCGGAGGGGGTCCCGACCGCGGATCTCCAGCTCGCCGTCCTCGCAAAAGGTGTCGGCGAGCTCCCACAGACGGTACGCGTCACCCGCCCAGTTATAGGTGGCGAGAGAGTCGCGGATGCGCTCGCGGGCCGTCAGCTCCCACTGCTCCATAGGACACCACCTAATCACGCGAACGCGAGTGTCGCTCGAGCTTGGTCCAGGAACTGGGCGCGACTGTGAAGATCCGGCAATGTGGTCGCCGCTGAGGTGGTCGAACAGGGGGCCGCCCTGGCCGAGCAGCACCGGGACGAGTCAGGTTGCCGCCAATCATCCCAGGCGGCGGCACCTCCGCCTAGCGGTTGGGGAGAACGTTACTGACGCCCAAATCGAATGACAGATGCATCTGGGCGGCCTCAAGCATCTCCGGTCGGAACACGATGAAACGATCCTTGCCAGCAGCTTTTGCCCGGTAGAGGGCGATGTCAGCGTCTCGGATGAGTTCGGTGGCCGAGGGTCGAGGCCCCGAGGCGATACCGATGCTTGCGGTCACGCTCAGCGGACCTGCGGTTGCGTCCTCCACTTCGAACGGTGATCGAAGAATTTGGAGCAGTCTCTCGGCGACAAGCTCTGGCCCCAGATCCGTGGTGGTTCCGTCGACGAGCACGATGAACTCATCGCCACCGAGGCGTCCGATGCTGTCACCCTCGCGCATGACGACGGAGAGCCGTTCTGCCACTGATTGCAGGAGTTGATCGCCGATGCCGTGGCCAAACGTGTCGTTGACATCCTTGAACCCATCAAGATCGACGAACAGGACGGCCACCGGGACCTCCTTTCGGCGAGCTCGGGCGAGCATCTGCTCGATGCGGTCGAGAATCAAGGCTCGGTTTGGGAGTCCCGTAAGAATGTCGTGGACCGCCTGATAGCGGATCTGGTCCACAAGTCGGGAATTGTTGATGGCGATGGCTGCTTGCGCCGCCATACCCTTGAGGCGATCGGCGAGTCTTGGCGTGATGGCCAAACGCTCCGGTTCGGTTGCAACGCTGACGACGATGAATCCGATCGTCGTGCCGCCCACGCCGATGGGTGCGGAAACTGTGGCCACATGATCGATTGAGGAGTGGGTGCGCTCGACGAGACCGTACTCGGAGTTGACGCCCACCTCGCTGGAGCGGAAGACCCGACCCTTGATTGAGGCGGCAACGTCATCGGAATACCCATACGAGGCCATGAGTCGGAAGTCACGGTCGCCCGGACCTTGCAAGCTTCCATCGTCCAGAAGCAGGGTGACCCGGTCGCAATCGATGATGTCGGGTACAGCCCGGACCACTTTCGACGCCATCTCCTCGGTGCTGACGATCTCGGCCAGCGATGCGGACAGCTCCAACAGGGTCTGGGCCGAAGTGGCCTGGTGCCGAGCCTCTTCGAGGGCAGCCGAGGCATCAAGGGCGGCGGCGGCCAGCCGGGCATGGGTCTCGAGAATGTTCCGCGATTGCGAGGTGAACAGACCACCATGCTCACCGATGGCCAGGACACCGTAACGCCGACGAACCGAGGTCACCGGCACTGCATTGACTCCGTCTTGACCGATCCCTCCTTCCAGGAGATCGTCGGCCATCTGTGCGGCCTCCGCCTGAGTGAGTCCTTGGGAGTAGATCTTTCGAGGGTGGCCGATCCGAGGTTCGAGGGCGAGCACGGCAGCACTGGCGAAGACGGCCGTCATGGTTGAGGCAACGATTCCCTGCAGGATGTCCTCGTAGCGCTCGTTGGAGGCGAGATCGGTGATCATGTCCTGCAGTTGCTCGAGGCGCGCCTCGAGCTGCTGAGCACGTACCTCCAGGTACTCAGCACGCGACGTCTCCTCGTCAACGTCTGCCCAGCGCATTCGGTAGAGACAGGCACCATCACCGCGGCATTGGCACTCCTCCTCAGTGACTTCGGCCTCCGGAAGGCCGAAGAACAGTGGAATCATGCGAAACTGTTGAGCGACGAACTCGCAGAACTCTGGATAGGGCCCAAACCCATCGACGAACCGCTCGCGAATCGTCCACTCGTTCGGCCCAAGCTCGGCCGTCTCGTACCTTCGAATCGGGAGCAGTGGGTTGGTGCCCGTGTTGGTGGCGAGGACCGCCGCGGGGGAGCCGAACGCCTGGATGGTCCCAGCGATCTCCGAGTCCAGAGTAACTCTTGACGCTGGACCAATCACGGCGACGTCAGGGCGCGAGTCCAATGTGAGCTTGGCCTCTTGCAAGAGCCGTTTGAACTCCTCGTAGGAACTCCACGATGCGGATGTGTGGAGTTCTTCGAGGCTCCGACTCTCGCCGGCTCTCGTGAGAAGGTCTCGAACTTCAGTCGTCGACAAGTGGACCGCCAAAGAGTCCAGCAGCATGGTGACGTAGAGGCCCGAAATGTGATGCTCCGCCGTCAGATCCCCAACTATCGCCATCCTTCAATCATCGGCCTGCGAGCTGGCAGCCTTTAACCTGCTCGCGCGCCCTCTGGACGCGGCAGGGACCCTGTGAAGGTGCGAGTCGGCTAACTGGCCGGTCTGAACTCGCAGCGTAGAGGCTGACGGTTCGAGTCCGTTCACCTCCACCCCCCAAAAATTCCAGGTCAGCTGGGTGCACGACCCGGTTGTCGAGGCCTCGAGCGATTTCGGCTCGATCCGGCGTGGTTGGCATCACGCACACATTGTGTGGAATGTGGGGTTCGACGGCCAGCTTTGCCTCCAAAATGCGGTGGATCTGTCATCCTGCGAAGGGCCCGACCCCGTGTCAAGCGGTTGGACCCGGATCTGTCCGCCGCACGGTCGACCATTCGCCGTTCGACTCGGCAACAGCAAACCTTGTCGGCGCGAAGTGGACGACGCCCCGGATCTTCCCGGTATCGGTGTCTCCAGTCTCGGGATAGTGGGAGACGACGATCGTGGGACTGGCCTGTGGCTGAGTATTTCGAGAAGTACTGACGTATTTGGACAATCGCGACGACTTTTCGATCGATCCCTGGTCTACATAGCCAGCGACGACTTCTCCGTCCCGGTTCAGTCAGTGAGGAATCGGAAGGAAAGCGGGGTCTTCGCGTCACGCCAGCCAAAAGGAGCATCGTGAAGACCCTAGTGAGTCATCCAGTGGCAGCACCCTCGTCTACCGATAGGCGGTGGCGGGTTCTCACGGTGCTGTGCATTGCCGTATTCGCCATCAACGTCGACACGACCATCGTCAACGTCGCACTACCGACTCTGGTGAAGTCCCTTGGGGCATCGACAAGCAGTCTGCAATGGGTCGTCGATGCCTACAACCTGGCCTTTGCCGCCCTGGTACTTGCGGCGGGAAGCCTGAGCGACCGATTCGGCCGAAAAGGGGCGTTGATGCTCGGCTTGGCCATTTTCGGTGCCGCCACGACTGCGGGTGCCTTTGGGACGACAACCGGCCAATTGATCATTGCCCGGGTGGCGATGGGTGTCGGCGCCGCCATCATCTTTCCGAACACTTTGTCGATCCTCACCAACGTGTTCTCCGATCGTGCCGAGCGTGCCAAGGCCATCGGGGCCTGGGGAGCCACGACGGGAATGGCCGTAGCATTCGGCCCGATCATCGGCGGGTGGTTGCTGGAGCGATTCTGGTGGGGGAGCGTCTTTGTCGTGATGGCACCTGTCGCCACCATCGCCATGGTGCTGGTCATGCTCTTCGTCCCGGCCTCGCGGAATCCCGCGGCGCCCCGGCTCGATGGTCTTGGCCTCGGGCTGTCGAGTGCGGCCGTCAGCCTTCTTGTCTATACGATCATCGAGGCCCCCGGTCGGGGATGGAGCGCATCGGGCACACTGCTCGGATTCGCCGCTGCCCTGGTGGCGTTCATCGCCTTTGTGCTGTGGGAACGGCGGGTTGACGAGCCGATGCTCGATATCGGGCTGTTCAAGAACCTTCGGTTCTCGGCGGCCAGTGGCGCCATCTCGGTGGCCTACTTCGCCCTGTTCGGCTTCATCTTCCTGATCACCATGTACTTCCAGTTCATGCACGGCTACAGCCCGTTCTCGACGGGTGTCCGCCTTGTCCCGGTTGCCATCGGCATGGGCGTCTCTTCAGCCGTCGGCCCGTCCCTCGCCGTTCGGTTGGGCAACAACAGGGTGGTGGCCGGAGGGCTAGCGATGATGGCGGTCGGATTCGCATGGATCGCGACATCGACTACCGACACGTCGTACATCGAAATGATCGGCCAGATGCTGGTGACCTCGGCCGGGATGGGGCTCGCCACGGCGCCCGCAACCGAGGCGATCATGGGGGTGATCCCCAAAGAGAAGGCAGGGGTGGGGGCCGCAGTCAACGACGCCAACCGGCTACTCGGCGGAACGCTGGGGGTAGCGGTCATCGGCAGCGTATTTGCTTCGATCTACATTCGTGCCATTGCCACGTCGAAGGCCGCGGCCGTCATCCCGGCCCGAGTGCTCGCACAATCGAAGGATTCTGTGGGAGCGGCGCTGGCGGGAGCACACCAGCTCGCTTCGTTCAATCCCCACGCTGCCGGGCTCTTGAACACGGCAGCCCACAGCGCCTTCTTCGACGGGTTCAGGGTCGGGTGCCTCGTAGCGGCCGGCGTCGCCCTGGTTGGCGCAGTCTTCGTCGCAATCGTGCTTCCGGCCCGACCGACCGAATCCTTCGACCTGGATTTACTTGAGCTCCGTCCCCCCGAATTTGCCGTAGCCGACGCGAGCTGAATACGAGCTTCGTGCCTACGCCAACGAGATCGTCCTTCACTCACCCCCACGCCAACAAGGAGCAGTCAATGTCCAGCCCAGAGTTCACCCAGAGTACGGCCCTTTTGAAAGGAAAGACAGCATTGGTCACCGGCGCCAGCCGGGGATTCGGCCGGGCCATCGCCGCCGCGTTGTGGAGTCACGGTGCGTCCGTGATCGGGGTGGCTCGAAATGGCGAACAGCTCGAAAGCCTTCGACTCGAGCTGGGAGAGGGGTTCTTGGGAGTTGTCGGCAATGTCTGCGATGCCGAGGTGGCATCGACCATCATTCACCAGTACTGCCCCGAGATCCTTGTTCTCAACGCAGGCGCCACACCAAGAGCGCTCCCACTGCAGGATCAGACTTGGGCTTCGTTCAGCCAGAACTGGAATGTGGATACACAACATGTCTTCAACTGGACAAAAGAAGCACTCCGTTTGCCCCTCGCTCCGGGGAGCGTCGTCATTGCTCTGTCAAGCGGGGCGGCAATCATGGGTTCGCCCTTGAGCGGGGGCTACGCGGGCGCCAAGGCAACCATTCGCTTCATCAGCCAGTATGCCGCCGGCGAGTCGAAGCGAGAAGACCTGGCAATCCGGTTCGTTGCTCTGCTCCCGCAAATCACCTCGGCCACCGATCTTGGTGCAGCCGGTTCGGCCGCCTACGCGGAGAGAGAGGGTGTCGACCTCAAGACGTTCCTATCGCGATTCGAACCGCTCTTGACTCCGAAGGTCGTTGGCGAAGTGGTGGCCACCCTCTGTGAGATCGACGAGGAGGACCGGGAGATTGCCCTCGCGTACATGCTTAGCGGAGCGGGCGTTCGAGAGATCCCTTGAAGAACGCATCACTTCAGATTGGGCGAAATCCATCGTGCGTCCTCAGTCATAGCGAGCCCCCCATGCCCGCGTGTTCACCCGCGACTACAGACCGGCCAATCGAGAACCCGAGATAGAAAGAAGGTAACTATTCAGGGCCCCTGACCACCTGATCCACCGCCAGGGAGAACACCGCGC
>JADMIJ010000094.1 GCA_015478655.1 Acidimicrobiales bacterium
CCCTCACCACCGAGAATCAGAACCCGCTCTCCCCAGTTGAACGCGTAGACCCAGTAATCCAGAAGGCGACCTGCGGTCACCTCAGGGTCATTCGTAGCGTGGACCGCGTGCATCTGAGCGACGACGGAGCCCGCCTCTATGGCCAACAGATCGCCCATGACCTGACGGCACAGCAAGGACTCTTCACCACGCCGAAGCCCTGTTGACGAACAACCCCCAGCGGGCGGTCAGCCTGGGCGAACCGGTCATGATCGATGTGGGGCAATCACGGACGATCCGTAGTGCTCCAGGGCCTCCAGAGCCTGCGAGAGAGATGCACTGGGAACGGACACTCCGACCCATGTGACGCCCACCTTGGCCAACTCGTCCAGCGCAGCCATATGGGCTTCGGCGTCGAACCCCTCATCGAGCCGTCCACCGGCAGGAGTACTGAAGGCGACGTCGATGTCCGACCTGGCCCGTCCTTCCTCGTCGAGGAATTGCCAGAGCTCGTCGAGCATGACGGTGAGGTCCTCGAGCGATTCGAGCGGGGGCGTCTTGGTGGTGCCGGACAGGGACCTGGGTGCGGGAAAGGGCGTCCAGCCGTCCCCGTAGCGGGCGACACGTCGCCGGGACTGCCGGCTGTTGCCTCCGATCCAGATCGGCGGTGCTGTGTTGGGCTTCGGGTTGGCTGTCAGTCCCTTGGCGTCGATGCCGGCACCTTCGAATGAGAAGTCATCCCGGGTCCATATCCCCCGAAGCACGTCGATGGCCTGGTCGAACAGCGCATTGCGTTCCTCGAAGTCGATGCCGAGGCCCCGGTACTCCCCCCGCAGGTAGCCGGTGGCCACAGCCAGCGTGAAACGTCCTTCGGAGAGCATGGCCAGAGTGGCTACCATCTTGGCGACGATGAGGGGGTGGCGGTAGGGGAGCACGACGATGTTCGGGATGAGACGGATTCGCTCCGTGACAGCGGCACAGAACGTCAGGGCCACGAAGGGGTCCAAGGCATCGTGGCCGCCGGCCTTGAGCCACTTGTCGGTCGGTGCGGGATGGTCGGTGAAGCCGATGCCGTTGAACCCCGAGTCCTCGGCAGTACGGGCGAAGCGAGAGACGGCTTCCCTGGTCATGAGCTCAGGGCTGGAGGGATGCGTGATCAGGGGATAAGTGACCGAGAATTTCATGTTGATTCCATTTCGGTTGTGCGAATCCGTTCAAAGGTCGGTTGCAGAATGGAGACTGAGTCACGACTCGGGTGCGGCCGCTGATGACGCCTTGACCCTAATCCGCCCGTACCTCAGGTGGCGGTGGCCGTCCGCTCCAGATCCGACGGTTTCGCTCCGTCCGAGTGGGCTAGACATGGACCAGGTGCCCCGAGGTTCGGAGCTGGGCCGTGTGCTGAGGAGACCCGTAGACCAAATGATCCTTGATCGGTTCGGGATTGAGGGGAAGGTGGCAATCGTCACTGGTGCCGGGCTCGGAATCGGCAGGGGAATCGCCATCGGTCTGGCCGAAGCGGGGGCAGACGTGGCCGTGGGGGCCCGCACCCGGTCTGACCTCGAGGAGGTGGCCAATCGGATCCGCACCCTCGGTCGGCGAGCATTGGTGGTGCCGACAGACGTCACGAGACAGGCCGCCTGTGAGCATCTTGTCGAAGCCACCGTCGAGGAGTTCGGCCGGCTCGACATCCTGGTCAACAACGCGGGTGGCGCGATGCCCCGGGCGGCAATGGACACCAGTGAGGGGTTCATGGCCCGCACGTTCGCCTTCAATGTGACGGCACCGCTGACCCTCACCAAGCTGGCCGCACGCCACATCGTCGACACTGCTGGCCACGGGGCTGTGGTCAACATCTCGTCACGGTCGGCGAGCATGACCCAAACCATGTTTGTGGCCTACGGGGCAGCCAAGGCCGCCCTCGACCGCCTCACACGCAACATCGCGCCCGAGCTTGCTCCACGCGTGCGGGTAAATGCCATCGACGTGGGGGGTGTTGCCACTCGGTCTCTTGACGTGGTGCTTACCGACGACAGCCTCAGGCGACAATTCGTCGAGGGGACCCCGATGGGCCGGCCCGGCGAACCGGAGGACATCGCCTGTGCTGTCCTCTATCTCGTTTCGGATGCCTCCTCGTGGGTCACCGGCAAGGTGTTCGAGATCGACGGTGGCAGCGAGTCAACCTCCATCGCAGTACAGGCACCACCGCTGGAACCCACGGTTCTCGAAGGTCGGGACCTCAGTGCAGGCAACTGAGGACGGATCCCTCTGATCGTTGCAATGCGAGATCGCTTCTAGTCAGCCATTCTCCATTGGTCGGCTAGGGCAGTCACCCAACGATCGGCATCACCGGGGTCTGCCGGAGGTGCATCCACCACCACAAGTTCAGTGACCCCCATTGCGGCCAGCTCGACGGCGTCCTCCGGTGATCCGTCCCGTAGCGAAACCGCGATGTCAAGGGTGGCGAAATCCCGACCGGATTGCTCACACCGAGCCGACAGTGAATCCATTCGTTCCGCTGTCTCGCCCTTGGAGAGGTTGAAGCCGTACCAACCGTCGCCGTAGGCGACCACCCGGTCGAGCGCCGCATCGCTGTTACCGCCCAATACCACCGGCACTCGGCGATCGCGAATGGGCTTGGGATAGCTGCGCACCTCCCGGAACCGTACGAACTCGCCTTCGTAGGAAGCGCTGTCCTCCCGCCACAACGTGCGCATGACCTCTACGAACTCCCGAGTTCGCCGGGCGCGCCCTCGAAATGGGACCCCAAGGGCTTGGAATTCTTCAGATGACCAGCCGATCCCGATACCCAGCAGGAATCGACCTCGTGAAAGGACGTCCAGGCTGGCGGCCTGCTTGGCTACCAGGAGCGGATTGTGCTGTGGAAGCAGCAGTATCCCGGTGGCCAACCGGATCCTTGACGTTGTCGCAGCCACAAACGACAGAGCGATCACGGGGTCGAGCCAGTCAGCATCAGATGGGACGGCGATCTTCCCATCCGGGGCGTAGGGATAGGGCGAGTCAGGCCGATCCACCATCACGACATGTTCGCCAGACCACAGCGTCGAGAATCCGGCGATGTCAGCGGCTCGGGCCACCGTCCCGATCACCCCGGGATCGGCGCCCGGACCAATGCCGAGGGCGTGCAGTCCGATGCGCATCCCGCAATCCTCGCATCGAGCCAGGGGTCATGCGTACAGCTTGGCCATGCGTCCGAGTCATTCCTCGGAGTCAACGGCTGGCCAGTGCCTTTGTAATGTCGTCGATCGCCGCCTGTTCCGGCTCACTGATCCCCACCCCGTGCTCCCGGTGAGCAGCGGCCACCTTGTGGGTCAGCGTGACGATGAACTGCCGGTAGTCATCGACCTCTGCGCGTGTGGCCTTACTCTCGAGCAGAGCGATCGCATCACGCAGATGCTGCAGCCCGTGCTCCTTGAGCTCCTCTGGCGAATGGTAGTGACTATGGTCCCGCTCGGGCTTGGCGGCGACGATCTCATCCAGCAGCTCGCTCTCTCCGTGCTGCTGGCGCGCTTCGACATAGGCCTTGGCGATGGCGATCGTCTCGCGAAATGACCCCCCTCGCTGAGCGGTCACCACGATCATGCCCGCACTGGGTGGGGCCTCGAGGACGAGCTGCCACTCCTCGGTGGTGAAATCAGACTTTGCGGTCATAGCCCGCCTCCGATCGTCATGAAACTGCGGTCACCGTTCCTTGATCACACGGTAGCGAAGTGACCCCCGAATCTGCCCCTCCAGGGCGTCACTCGGTCTGAACACATACCCGCCCGTTGTGAACTACAGCGATGTAGTTCGACACCTTTACTCGGCAATCTCCGCCTGGCCCTTGTCGGTTCCACACTGGACGACTACCGTGTACAAGTAATGGATACAAATGAGTACCCAGCAGAGCATGCAGATGAGCTCGCCGAGCGGATTCGTGCCTATCGCCTGACCAACGGCATAACGCAGAGGGAACTGGCCGATCAGCTGGGCGTGACGCAGCAGTCAGTGGCTCGATGGGAGCAGGGATCGCCGCCGAGGCGATACATGCTCCGGGTCATCGAATCGCTGCTGGGAGAGAACCACGAGGGCGGCCAACCGACGGGCCTTGCCGACATCATCGGCATCCATCCTCCAGCCGGAGGTCTCCTACCGCGTCCGATTCAAGACGCGCGCAAGACCTATGTCCAGGGCTGCCTCAAACTTCTCGAACGAGGCGAACGATTGCCCAACCGAGTCCTGCTGCTGTTGGCCGACGAGCTCGGTTGGGGCGAGGGCGACAGCTGAGACTGGAGCGCTAGCCGCCGCAGGCGTCCAGGCTCGCCGGCACGAAGGTATCGCAGTGATTGCCTCGGAGCTTGTTCCCGGTGCCGGTGCCGTCGGAGAAGATGTCCGCAGGCTGGTTGTCCTCGGCGTGGTTGTCGGTTACCACGTTGTCGGTGGGCGGTCCGACCTGATTCGAGATCATGACGATGCCACCCGAGGCGATGCTCGGCCCGCTGGGCTTGTTGTCGTTGACCGAGTTGTCGACGACCTCCGTGTCGTGCACGGCGACGAGGGCGATGCCGATGCCCGATGTGGCAGGTGCGCCATCCGGACTGGCGGGGCAGGCCGCATCATTGCCATGAACGTCGTTCTCGGCGATCCGGTAGTTGCCGGCCGGCAAGTCCCCCGGCGCTCCGTGGCCGCTGTTGATGGCCAGGATGCCAATGCAGTTTCCCCACACGGTGTTGTCCGTCGCCGTCAACTCGGTGCTGTCCCGCATGAAGATTCCGAAGCCGTTGTGATCGCTCTGGTTGTGGGTCGCCACGCTGTCCGCGTGGGGCGAGTCCCCCATGTACAGTCCGGCCTCGCCGTTGAAAGAAGTCCAGTTGTCCTCGAAGACGGTGTGCTTGGAGACGAAGCGGGCGATGCCGTAGCCGCCGTTGTGATCAGAGCGCACATTCCTCACTTCGAGGTCCGACGTGTTGAACCCGATCACGCCCGAATCAGAGAAGCCGGTCGTCCTGAGATCAGAGATGGTCACGTCATGCACCGGGTTCGAGACGACCGGATTGCCTTGGGCGTCGAGCTGCCCCGTCACGCAAATCCCTTCGACGGATCCGGGGCTGTTGCAGGGATTGTTGGTGGTGATGGCCGGTGGTTTGATGACCGTCTCGTCCCCCTCCCCCTTGATGGTGAGCGACTTGGGCATCGGATTCCCATGCGCGTCGAGCTGCCCGACGAAGACGGTGTCGAAGAAGGTGCCCTCTTCGAGCTGGATGGTGTCTCCCGCACTCGCCGAGGCAACCGCAGCCGAGATGGTGCCGGTGCCGGGATCTACGACCCAGGTGTGATGTTCGGACGCCGTCGCCCAGCCCGCCACCAGAATGACCAGTCCTCTTATGAGCAAGCCGGCCGATGCCAAACGTACCTTGTTGAGCACTTCAGTCCCCTTCCGCCAGATTCCACTGATCAACCCTCCGCATAATCGGCGCCCTGTCAACTGTCACATCGTGAACCGACACAGGAAGGCAAGGTGTCCGAACACTCGAGCGAGCCGGTCCTGTGTCGCAACTCCCGCCACCGAGCCCGTTGGTCTGGAGAGCATCCGGCTCGCTTGCCAACGCCGTCCCGCTGCGCGATTGTGCACCATGCGTAGTGTCTTCGACGCTGTAGGTGGCCAAGCGGGCCTTCGTCTACTGGCTTCCGCCTGGCATGGCCGCGTGATGGCGGACGAGGTGGTCGCTCATGCGTTCAGCCACGGGTTCCACCCTCAGCACACCGAGCGCCTCGCTGCATACTGGGGAGAGGCGCTGGGAGGTCCGACCACCTTCTCGGACACCTACGGGGACGAGACCTCGGTGGTCCGGATGCACAGCGGCAACGGGCCACACGAGGACATGGACCGTCGTGCGATCGCCTGCTTCGACCAGGCTCTGAACGACGTCGGCATCGACGACAACGGTCCCCTTCGACTGGTGCTCCACGACTATTTCGCCTGGGCTACGACGACGACCATGTCCCGCTATCACCAGTCTGCTGACGACGTTCCCCCCCGGATTGGGGATTCCGCACTGGTCTTGGGATGGCCTCCAGAGCTAGGCGGGGCACCCTGCGGCACCATCGCTCGCCGACCTCACCTATGCGTCTCGCTTCGCCATCCGCCATGCGCCGAGTGCGGTCCAGCCGACCGGCCAGGCGACGATGACACAGATCGCCGCCGTCCTCGACTCCGGTACCAGGAGGGAGGTCCCACGGCCCCCGTCAGGCCCTCCACCCCCTCCGAAGACGAATCCGAGACCTGCCGGTTCGAGATGGGCGACGCCCAGGCCGACGATGGAGCGCTGGAGGTTGATGAGGTGGGGAATGTTGGCCCGCGACAGGATCGGCGTGATGACGATCTCCAGCACGATCATCAGGATCACGGCGACGGTTCGCTGTCGGAGGAGGGACCCCAGCCCCAGCCCGACGATGAACCCGACGATGGCCTCGAGCTCGATCCACAGGCCGGTGCGGATCATGAGTCCGACCGAGGGGGACAGGAAGACCTTGGAGTAGCCCGAATAGTCCTGCTGGGCGATCTGTACCGCCGCCCCTGATCATGGCCGGAGTGGGGGGAGTAGCACTCACGGAGCCCTGCGGTCCCTTGACGATGGCACCGCCGGGACCGCCAGCCGGGCCGCCGCACGGAACAGCGGCGACGACGTTGCTGGGCCCGTTGTAGGGGAAGCCGCAGACCACCTCGTTGGCGTGGTCCGCGGCCCAGTGCTCGAGACCGGCCTCCGATAGTCCGGCGGGCACGTTCACGCCCTGGTAGTTGACCTGGGTGGGAGCGGCGAAGACGCACACCGCGCACACGATGGTGAAGCCGATGGCCACCATCGGCACCACGATGGCCAGACCGGCCGGTATGCGGGCCAGGTACAGCGCCAATCGTGAACGGCCGGTGACCACCAGGTGGCGGAACATGCCCTCGGTGAGGTCGACGGATCCTCGAGATCGCGACGCCCCTCGGTCGCTGTCGGCATCGTGATGTTCACCGGCCAGTTCCCGGTTGTGACAGGGGCGATAGTGAGCATCGAGTCCAGGCTGCCGTTTGGGTGTGAGGGTGTGAGCGTGGGCGGATCGCACGTCCGTGCGGGTCGATGACGGTCTTGGATCATGGGTCCAGGGTAGGACAGCCGATCTGCAGGCGGAATCCGGCTAGCGGGAGTTTGTGCGGTGGGGACAGCCCCCGGTCCTTGCGGACGGCGGCACCCTGGTGTCCCGGTGGATCGATCACTCGATGGATCCGAAGGTGGGTGGTCACGTGTCGAGGTAACGGAGTACGGCCAGCACTCGTCGGTGGTCCGACTGCGAGACGGGCAGGTCGAACTTGGAGAAGATGTTGGTCACGTGCTTTTCGACGGCGCCTTCGGAGACACACAGGGAGTCGGCGATCGCCGTGTTGGTCCGCCCCTCTGCCATCAGGGACAGCACCTCCCGCTCGCGGGTCGTGAAATGGTAGATCGAGTCCCGGTGCCGGGAGGCGCCCATGAGCTGGGTGACGACTTCGGGATCCAACGCCGTCCCTCCCGAGGCCACCCTCATCAGGGCCTCGACGAACTGGCTCACGTCAGCCACGCGATCCTTCAGGAGGTAGCCGATGCCGGCGGCGTCGTCGCCTAGGAGCTCCTCGGCGTAGCGCGTCTCGATGTACTGCGAGAACATCAGGATCGCCAATCCCTGGTGCTGTCGTCGAAGCTCGATCGCGGCCTGCAGCCCCTCGTCCGTGAACGACGGCGGCATCCGAATGTCCACAACCACCACATCCGGGCGCTCCCTCCCGATGGCCTCCCTGAGCGCACGGGCGTCGGCGACCGCGGCGGTGATCTCGAACCCCCGGTCCTGGAGCAACTGGACGACACCATCGCGGAGGATGACCGAATCCTCGGCGATGGCGACCCGGATCGGCACGTCCCCTAGGCCCGAAGCGGCAGATCGACGGTCACGACCGTCGGTCCCCGGGGTGGGCTTGTGACCTCGAGGTTCCCGTCCACGGCCCGCACACGCTCCGATAGGCCACTCAGCCCACTCGAGGTGGAACCGGTGCTGACCGCCTGGGCCCCCCCGATGCCGTCGTCCCGTACCACCAGGCGCAGCCAGCGACCCTGCTGGGAACAGGAGACGGTGGCCCGGGAGGCGAAGGCGTGCTGCGCCACGTTGGCCATGAGCTCGGCCACGCAGAAATAGGCGATCGCCTCGATGGCCGGGCTCGGTCGCTCGTCGATGGTGGCGATCAGCTCGGTCGGGATCGTGCTCCGCGCCGTCAGCGTGGCCAGCGCACCCTCGAGCCCCACATCGAGGGCCGGCGGGTGGATACCTCGAGCGATGTCCCGCAATTCGACGATCGCCTCCTTGGCCCCCTTGTGGGCGTCACTGACGAGGTTCCTGACCTGATCGATATCGAGTTGGTCCGGATCGGCGAGCTTTTCCTTGGCCATCCCGAGCCGCATTGCGAGGGCGACCAGCTGGGCCTGGGTGCTGTCATGGAGATCCCGCTCGATTCGCCGCAGGGTGGCGGCGGAGGCGTCGACGGTCTGGGCCCTGGCGCGCTCGAGGTTTCGGATCCTGACGGTGGTGGCATCGGGGGCGAGGAGCGTCCTCATGAGCAGGCGGTCGAGGTAGTCGAAGAACCGCACCGGCCAAGGGGCGACAAAGAAGAAGATCACCCCGGTGATCACCGTGGCGATGCCGACAAACGGTCCACTGCTCTCTGGGGATAGATAGCCGGGCCGGAAGAGGACTTGGATGACTCCCCACTCCGCCAGGTGGTTGTGGTTCCCCATCCCCAAGAAGGGTAGGTGAGGTTTCGGAATGCGTCCCACCACACGCTGAAAGCTGTGAAGAAGGCCACGATGGCAAAGGGCACTTTGATGGCCACGTACGCCATCGCCTTCCAGCCCGTGCGGTCCCGAAGCGCAGACTGGAGCCACCCCAGGTAGCCCGGTCGCGGCGAGAATGCCAGCGGCTCTTCGACGGCCTCGTTGAGCAGCACGGCCGCCAGCCTTCGCCGGATCCCTCCGATACCTCGGGCCCCTCGTACCGCGATTGCGATGATGGCCAGCCCGATGAAGGTGATGGCCAGCACCACACCCGTGGCCAACGTCACGCCGATGAACGCGAAACTGAGGAGAGCGATCGGCATTCCCATGACCAGAAAGAGCAACTCCGACCAGGTCCGCCGGGTGAACGGAGTCTCGATGATCGTCCGGGCGATCTCCTCGACCCTGGAGTTGGGCTCCGATCCCCAGGTGATCACCACGCGGGCCGGCGATCGGAGCGTGGGCCGTCGGGAGCGGCCCGCCGGCCATGGCAGCGCCCTGAAGTCCTCGTCTGGGCGATCCTCACAGATCAAACATAGAGAATATTGATGGCCACGGGAATGCGGGCAGCAGGATTCGTCGGGTGGGGGTAGCCCCCGAACAGGCACATCCGAGTTCCGACCTCTCAGACGGATCCGCCAGTGACCGAGTCGGTCGTCAGGACGCGACGGCATCCGGATGGGCGCGGATCCCTGTGGAGCAAGGATCGGCCTCCCCAGCGCAAGACGCCGTGAGCCTCAACCTGTGCGACCCGGCTCGGATTTCCGTCGCTATGAAACCTCGCTATTCGCCCGCGTACTCGCCGGCTTGCTTCAAGAACGCTTCGAAGCTCATTCCCGGTAGCGCCCCACCGGCAATTCTCATCAGCACACGACAAGGTGCGAGCGGGTCGCCCATGACCAGCGCCGCTGCTCGGTCTGAGGTGAGTTCCGCGGCGCGTGACCATTCGAGCAAGGCCAGATACATCCCCCGCACTGGGAGGCAAGGGGCCGCTCCGGTCCCACAGCCACCGGCGCAACCGCCAAGCACGGCGAACGGAAGGTCAGTGTCGGGAGCTGCGTCCTCAGCTTGACCAGCTGAGATCTCTTGACCTCTGGCCGGTCTCGGTCCCCATGAGGATGCTCTCCCTAACCTGGGCTCGTGGCCTCAATCCCCGTTTGCTCCGGCTGGGCATGCCGCATGGGTCAGTCAGTGCTCGTCGTCGTGGCCATTGCCCTCGCGTCCTGCAGCTCGGGCGGGTCAAGCTCGGGCACGGGCAACTCGACCACACGTACGCGGGTCCATTCGAGCACGACAGCCCCAGCGCCGTCGACGAAGAGAGTGCCGTCGGGCACCGGAGGCCAAGAAACAGGAGGCCTGGGACTGCCGCTGCCCGTGCCCCCTGCACTGGCGCCATTCAATGCACTCACCACCGCAGGTGAGGGCGGGTGGCATCCTGTCGGACGTTCCGTCGGTGGAGTCCCAGCGGTCTACGAGACAACCCTGGTTCCGCCGGGAGGCTCACTGCCGGCTGGGATCGCCTGGATGGATACCCATCTGCTGTCCGCACTGCTCTACTCCGGCTCGAAGAGTCCGGGCGGTGGGCCGTATCACTACACGGCGCCGGTCGAGCCGACGCAGGCAGCGTCGCTGGTGGCAGCATTCAACGGTGGCTTCCTCATGGACACCGCCGGTGGCGGCTACTTCGCCGAGGGACGAGTCGTGGTCCCCTTGGTGACCGGGGCAGCGTCCCTGGTCATCTATGCGAACGGGACCGTCAACGTCGGTGCGTGGGGCAACGACGTGTCGATGACCTCGGACGTCATAGGCGTCCGCCAGAACCTGATGCCGCTCGTCGAAAGAGGCGAACCGACGGCGCAGGCGGCGAGCACCGACTGGCAGTCCTGGGGAAACACCTGCGGTGCGACATCGTGCGCGCACTCGGTACCCAGCGTTGAGCAGCAATGGCGATCCGGGGTCGGGGTCACCGTCGACGGGGCGCTCGTGTATGCGACGGGGCCATTGCTCACACCCCTCCAGCTGGCCCAGCTTTTCGTCCACGCCGGCGTGGTGCGCGGCATGGAACTCGACATCAACCCGTACTGGACCTTCCTGGTCACCTACAACCCGATCGATCCGGGCGGTTTCGCCGCACCGGGCAACGGCACCCGCCTGGTCGCCAACACCGTGCAAGGGCCGGCGACGCCATTCGACCCGGCTTGGGCGAGGGACTTCGTCACCCTGTCCGCCCGAACGGCGTCCGCTGGCTGAACCGCGAAGCTCCCGCCCAACCCCGATCAGACGAGACCTAACCTCGATACCTCGATAATTCGTCCGACCACTGAACAAACGGTGCGCGCGTCCGCGTAAAAAGCTCTCCTTCCTGGAAGAATGGTTGTTACCAC